>DATMVI010000134.1:0-6924 GCA_035563275.1 Pyrinomonadaceae bacterium | reverse complement strand
CTCGCGCGAGCGCGACGCGGCGGGCGGCGAGTGGGCGGCCGTCGAGATCGCCGACACCGGCACGGGCATCACCCCCGAGGACTTGCAACGCATCTTCATCCCCTTCTTCACCACCAAGTCGAAAGGCCACGGCGTCGGCCTCGCCCTCGCGCACCGCGTCGTCACAGACCACGGCGGAACCCTCTCGGCCGCCAACGCCGAAGGCGCCGGGGCCGTCTTCACCGTCCGCCTGCCGGCATGAAAGCCGTGAACTGTTAAAGCCCCCCGGCCTTTCTCGATTCACGATTCACGTCTTTTTTCTTCCCCGTGATTCGAACCGCGGCGGCGTTGCGCGTTAGCGGTGGAAGGCTTTGACGGGCCTCCGCGGGCGTGCCGGGCCGGAGTCCGCCTCACGGCGCGAGACGCGGAAGCTGTGACCTCGAAAGACGGAGGCAGTTATGGTATACGCTCAGGCACTCGACATTGACACCCGCCCCACCGGAGGGGTGGCTTTGAGGAAGCCGCTCCCGCCGCGCAGGCTCGAACAGTTGCTCGTCCCCAACCGGCGCTACCGGTACTTCGAGAACTGGGAGGCGCACCCGTTCCGGGGCGACGCCGCGGGCTTCGACGTGGTCAACGCGTGGTGGCTCGCCGAGGCGGCCTTCCTCGCCTACGCCGACGCGGATTTCATCGGGCGGACGCTTGAGTCGGCGGGGCTCAAGGCGGCCGGCTTCGAGTTCCGGCTCTTCACGGGCGGCGGCACGCAGTGCTTCGTGGTTCACAACGCCGAGGCCGTCGTCGCCGTCTTCCGCGGCACGCAGCACGACGACTTCTGGGCGAGCGTCGTGGACATCGCCACCGATGCCAAATTCTTCCTCGTCCCCGACGGGGCCGGCGGCCACCTCCACCGCGGCTTCCTGCAAGGGGTCGAGCGCGTGTGGGGCGAGATGGGCGACCACCTCCGCCAACTGGCCGCGGCCGGGCGGACGCTGTGGTTCACGGGCCACAGCCTTGGGGCCGCCCTCGCCACGCTCGCCTGCGAGCGCGCGGCGCGCGAACTGAGCCTGCAAGTCCGCGGCCTCTACACCTTCGGCTCGCCGCGCGTCGGCGACGAGCGCTTCAGGCGGCGGCTCGCCGCGCTCGGGCTGGAGGGCCGAACCTTCCGCGTCGTCAACGACTCGGACGTGGTCGCCCGCGTGCCGCCCGAAGTGCTCTACCGCCACGTCGGCCAGCTCAAGCTCATCGAAGCGGACGGCGCCCTGCGCCACCTCGACGACGAGCCGCACGTGCCGCTCGGCGAGCGGCTCACGGGCCGCGTCCGCGAGGTCTTCTCGGCGGCCCCCTTCGTCGCCTCGTCTCTGGGCCGCCTCAAGCTGCCCGTGCCGAAGCCTCTGGCCGACCACGCGCCGGTCTACTACGCCGCGCACCTCTGGAACAATTTCAACTCTTAAGGCCGCGGGCGCGTCGGCAGGGAGGCGGCCGAGACCTCGACGGGTCTCGGCCGCCTCCCTGCTTTCCGCCTTCTGCCTTCCGTCTTCTTCCGGCCCCCTCTAAGTCTCCAGACGGACTTTGCGGAGGCCGAAGGCGATGACGCGGGCGGGGAGGTTGCGGAGGCCGGGGAGGCGCAGGAGCAGGCGCAGCGCGGGCGGGAGCCGGACGGGCTGATTCGCCGAGAGCGCGCCGGCGATGACACGCTTCTGGATTTGCGTCTGGATCATCTGGATGAAGCGCGTCGGCCACTCGCGGCGTCGCTGCACGCGGCGCAGGTGGCTTTCGTTCACCGCGCCGGCGCGGAGCGGGGCGGCGAGGACGTTGGCCGCGACGACCGCGTCCTGTATCGCGTAGTTGATGCCGACGCCGCCGACCGGCGACATGACGTGCGCCGCGTCGCCGATGAGCAGCAGCCCCGGCCTGTGCCAGCGCGTGACGCGCGACGACTCGACCGAGAGCATCGAGACCTGCTTCCAGCCTTCGAGCCGCGCGGAGCGTTCGGCGAACTCGGGCACGACCTCGGCGACGTTGCGCCTCAACTCTTCGATGCCGGCGGCGCGCACCTGCCCGTAGCTCCCCTTGAGGATGAGGTAGGCGATCTGCCACTCTTCGCCGCGTTCGAGCATGACGACGGCGTTGCCGGGGCCGAAGCGCGCGAAGACACCTTCGGGGTCGCCCTCGAAGCGCGGCAGGCGGAACCAGAGCACGTCCATCGGCGGCGAAGTCCTGACCGCCTCGAACCCGCCCAGATGCCTCACGCGCGAGCCGCGCCCGTCGGCCCCCACCGTCAGCTCGGCCCGCAGCTCGCGCTCGCCCCCGTCCGTCTCGTAGCGCACGCCGCGCACCGCCCCGCCCTCCTCGATCAACTCGACGACGCGCGCGCCCATCGTCAGGGCGAAGCCCTCGAAGCGCCGCGCCTCGGCGGCGAGGAAGTCGAGGAACTCTTTCTGCGGGAGCATCATGATGTAGGGGAAGTGAGTTTTGAGGCGGCGGAAGTCTATGAGCGTGACGGGGCCGGAGGGCGTGGCGACCGCGGCGGTGTGAATCTTCGTGTGGCGCAGCTCGTGCAGCCGCTCGGCCAGCCCGAGCTGATCCATGAGCTCCAGCACCGACGGGTGGATGGTGTCGCCGCGGAAGTCTCGGTCGAAGTCGTCGTGCGCTTCGAGCAGGCGCACGCTGACGCCGCCCCGCGCGAGCAGGTACGCCAGCACCATCCCGCCCGGCCCGCCCCCGACGACGCAGCACGTCGTCCGCCCGGCGGCCTCGTCCGCGCTCCCGCCTTGCGGTGTCTCGCTCCGGGTTTCGGCGTTGGTGGCGCTCATGGCTCTCCTTTCAGGCCGGCGGGGAAGTATTCGGGCCAGCGGCGTTCGACGAGGTCGGCGATGTCGGGCCGGACGAGGAGCTCGTCGGGGTAGCCGGGCTTCATGCGCGCGTCGATGACGACGGGCGCGCGGTAGGAGAGGTGGTGGCGGCGGACTTCGGCGGCGGCGGCGTGGATGTCGGCGGCCGGCTCGAAGCGCGTCCACGTGGCCCAGAGGAAGTCCGAGGCCGAGCGCGCCACCCGCGCGTCGTCGTGGAGGACGACGAGGGGCCACGCGGCGAGCGACCCCTCGCCGGCGAGGCGCGAAGCCTGCGCGGGGTCTCGGGCGTAGGGCGCGCCTTCGAGGACGAGGCAGCCGCCGCAGAAGACCTCGGCGCGCGGGACGCCCGCCGGGAGCGGGCCGCGGAACTCGCGCGGCAGTTCCCTCGCCTCGTCGCCGAGGCCGAGCATGACGGCCTTGCTGCCCTCGTTGACCTTGCCGCTCGTGTAGTCGAGCGTGTCCATCGAGACGTTGGAGAAGACGAAGAGGTCGGTCTCGGGGCGGAAGCGCGCGAGGACGTGCTCGAAGAGTTTGGGAAAGTCGCGGAGGTCTTGCGGCGCGTCGGTGAGGAGCAGGAACTTGGTGAGCGAGAGCTGGCCTTCGCCGAGGATGCGGAAGGCCGAGACGAGCGCCTCGCGCGCGTAGCGCTCGCGGACGACGGCCGCCGCGAGCGAGTGGAAGCCCGTCTCGCCGTAAGACCAGAGGTCGCGCACGCTCGGCATCACGAGCGGGAAGAGCGGCGAGAGAAGTTTCTGCAAATAGTCGCCGATGAAGAAGTCTTCCTGCCGCGGCTTGCCGACGACCGTGGCCGGGTAGATCGCGTCGCGGCGGTGGAAGACGGCCTCGACGCGGAAGACCGGGTAGTCGTGCCGCAGGGAGTAATAGCCGTAGTGGTCGCCGAAGGGGCCTTCGGGCCGCCGCTCGCGCGGGGGGACGCGGCCGACCAGAGCGAACTCGGCCTCGGCGACGAGCCGGTGCGTGAAGCCTTCGAGCGGGTTCGAGGCGACGCGCACCTTCTCGCCCGCGAGCACGGAGGCGAGGACGAGCTCGGGCACGTCCTCGGGCAGCGGCGCGATGGCCGCGAGGATGAGCGCGGGCGGGCCGCCGAGGAACATCGTGACGGGGAGCGGCAGGTTCCGCTTCTCGGCCTCGTGGTAATGGAAGCCGCCGCCCTTGTGTATCTGCCAGTGCATGCCGGTGGTGCGCGCGTCGTGGCGCTGCATGCGGTACATGCCGAGGTTGTGCTTGCCGGTCTCGGGGTGCTCGGTGTAGACGAGCGGCAGCGTGAAGAAGGGGCCGCCGTCCTCCTGCCAAGTCGTGAGCACGGGCAGCTCGTCGAGGCGGGCCGGGCGGTCGACGACTTCGGCGACGGGCGCGCGGCGGACTCGCTTCGTGCCGAGGCGGAGGGCTTCGAGGGCGAGCCGGCGGCTCTGCCAGAGCGCGGCGGGCTTCGGGGGCAGCAACGATTCGGCGGCGTGGACGGCCGCGCGCACCAGCGCCTCGGGCTTCGGCCCGAAGGCCAGCTCGATGCGCCGCTCGGTGCCGAAGAGGTTGGTGACGACGGGGTAGCGGCTGCCCCTCACGTTACTGAAGAAGAGCGCCGGGCCGCCGCGCCCGATGACGCGGCGGTGGACTTCGGGGAGTTCGAGGTCGGGGTCAACTTCCGCTTCGACCGTGACGAGGTCGCGCTCGCGTCGGAGCAGTTCGAGGAACGAACGCAGGTTGCGGTGCATGCGCCGCAGTATAAATAAACGGCGCCGCGGGCGGTAGCGGGCGGGCCTCGAGTGACATCAGAGGTGGCTCTGATGTCACTCGAGGCCCGCCCGCTACCGCCCGCGGCGCCGTTCGGCGTCTGCCTTAAACTTTATTCCGGCTCGGTCTCGGCCGACTGCCCGGCGCGGCGCCCGCGCTTCGGCTCGGGGGCCGGCGTCTCTTCGAGGCGGATGGTGATCTCGCGCTCGGCGAACTCGGCGGCGGCGACGACGTTCGGGTCGAGCGAGGAGGCGAAGGGCCTGACGCGTTCGAGCGTGTCGCGGTCGCCGACGTGCGCGAGGACTTCGAGGAGGCGGACGGTGGTGTTGCCGTTGACGTGGTTGAGGAAGACGTAGAGCGGCGCGGGGGTCTCGATCTGCTTGAGGTAGCCGACCACCTGCTCGGCCCGCTTCTTGTCGTCGAGCGCGTCCACGAGCGGGAAGAGGCTCGGGCCGCGGCCCATCCGGTAGAGCGCCCAGTCGAGCGCGAGCCGCACGCCCTCGTCCTTCTCCTGCACGCGGTAGCCCTCGACGAGCCTGCGGTGCTCGACGGCCGCCGCCCGCGCCAACTCCTCGGCCGCCGACTGCCGCTCCCGCGCGTTGCGGCTCGACAGGCGTCGCGCCACGAGGCCCGAGTCGAAGCCGGCCGGCGCCGGCTCCTGCGCGGGGGCGGCGGCGGCCAACAGCGCCGCGGCGGCGAGGGCGAACGCGAGACTGAGTTTCCTGAACCTCATGGCATCACCTACTTTAAGGCCGCGGGACGTGAATCGTAAAGGGAAGTTATCAGCCGTCGGTCATCGGTAAAGGCGAAAAACTGGCGACCGAAGACCGGCGACTTCCCTTTACGATTCACGTCCCGCGGCTTTAGTTGGCCGCTACTTGTTCACCGCGCCGGCGGCCGACTTGCGGAGCGCGGCGGTGTTGAGGTCGAGTTCGGCGAGGGGGATGACCTCGACCGTCCCGAACTGCTTGCGGAGCGGTTCGAGGAACTCTTTGGCGTCGCCGACGATGACGATGTGCGCGTCCGTCGCGCCGAGGCGCGTGCCGGCGAACTTGCGTATCTCGGCGGCCGTCACCCCCTGCACGTTGCGGATGTAGTTGTTGATCTCGTCGAGGCTCAGGCCGTAGAGGGCGAGCGAGGCGATCTGATTGACCAAGCCCTCGGTCGTCTCCAGAGAGCGGCCGAAGCCGCCGATGAGGACGGCCTTGCGCGGCACGAGTTCGGCGTCGAGCACCGGCTCGTTGCCGAGGCGGCCCAGCTCGGCGAGCAGGAGCGAGGCGACCTCCGCGCCCGAGGGGTTTTTGGTCTGCGCCGAGGCGACGAAAGGGCCGGCCTCGCGGCGCACGTCGAGCTGGCTGCGCGCGCCGTAGCTGAGGCCGCGCTTGATGCGTATCTCCTGATTGAGCCGGCCCGAGTAGCCGGAGAGCACGGCGTTGGTGACGATGCCGCTGAAGTATGTCGGGTCGGTGCGGCTGATGCCGGGCCGCGCCAGCACGACCGCGGCCTGACCCGCGCCCGGCATGTCCACCACAACGACGCGACGCGCCGCCGGCCCGGCCGCCGCGTCACGCTTCGCCGCCGCGGCCTCGGCCGGCAAGGCCCCGGCGGGCCGGGCCCAATCGCCGAACAGGCGCTCGGCGAGGCGGAAGGCTTCCTCGGCGCGGATGTCGCCGCCGAACACGAGGACGGCGTTGTCGGGCCGGTAGTACTTCGCGTGGAGCGCGACGATGTCCTCGCGCCTGATGAGCTTCAGAGACTCGGGCGTGCCCGAGAGCGGGTGGCCGTAAGGGGCGTCGCCGAAGACGACGCGCGAGGCGACGTAAGAGGCGACCGAGCCGGGGTCGTTGAGCGCGACGCTGAGGCTGTCGAGGTACTGCTGGCGGAGGCGTTCGACCTCCTCGTCGTTGAAGACGGGGTTGCGAACCACGTCGGCGAGGATGGCGAGGGCGCGCTCCGTCTTCGGCGAGGAGACGTTGACGAAGGCGCGCGAGGCGTCCCAGCCCGCGTTCGAGGTGATGACGCCGCCGAGCGATTCGACCTCGTCGGCGATCTGCGGCGCGGTGCGCGTCTTCGTCCCCTTCGTCAGCAGGGAGGCGGTCATGTCGGCGAGGCCCGAGAGCCGCGGCGGGTCAACCTCGCCGCCGTTCCTGACGAGCAGTTGCGCGGAGACGAGGGGCATGTCGCGGTCTTCGACGACGACGACGCGCAGCCCGTTCTTCAGACTCTTTTCGACCGGCCTCGGCACCGCCACCGAGCGCGGGGCCGAGGGCGGGGGCGGCGTCTCCTGCGGCGCGGGCTGCGCGCCGCCGGCGGTCTGCGCCGCGGCGACGCCCGCGAGGGC
>DATMVI010000133.1:0-11924 GCA_035563275.1 Pyrinomonadaceae bacterium | reverse complement strand
TTGCCCGGCCAGCGGTGCGACCGGAGCGCGGCGACGGCCTCGTCCGAAACGGTCGCCGGCCGCTTACGCAGCTCGCGCCCGTACTGCGCGGCGAAGTGGCGCGCGAGCAGCGCCACGTCGTCGCCGCGCTCGCGCAGCGCGGGGACGCGGACGGGGAAGACGGCGAGGCGGAAGTAGAGGTCGCGGCGGAACTCGCCGGCCTCGGCCGCCGTCTGGAGGTCGCGGTTGGTCGCCGCCACGACGCGCACGTCCACGGGCACGGGCGCGCGCCCGCCGATGCGGTCAACGGTCTTCTCTTCAATCGCGCGCAGGAGTTTCCCCTGCACGTTCAAGGGCAGCTCGCCGATCTCGTCTAAAAAAATCGTGCCGCCCGCGGCCAGCTCGAACTTGCCGGGCCGCCGCTCGGTCGCGCCGGTGAAAGAGCCTTTCTCGTGGCCGAACAGCTCGGACTCGATGAGCGTCTCGGGGATGGCCGCGCAGTTGAGGGCGACGAAGGCGCGGTCGCGCCGCGGGCTGAGGTGGTGGACGGCGCGCGCGAACAGTTCCTTGCCCGTGCCCGACTCGCCTAAGAGCAGCACGGTCGTGTCGGTCACGGCGACGCGCTGCGTCTCGGAGACGGCGCGGCGGATGGCCTCGGACTCGCCGATGATGCGCGGGAAGCCGTAGCGGCGCGACCACTCCTCGCGCAGCAGAACGTTCTCCGTCCGCAGCCGCGCCTGCTCCAGCGCGCGCTCGACGAGGAGCAGGAGGTGGTTCGAGTCCACGGGCTTTTGCAGGAAGTCGTGCGCGCCGTCCTTCATCGCCTGCACGGCCTCGTCGATTGAGCCGTAGGCGGTCATCAGCACGACGGGGAGGTCGGGGTCGACCGCCTTCGCGGCGCGCAGCACGTCGAGGCCGGAGCCGTGCGGCATCCGCAGGTCTGTGAGGACGAGGCGGAAGGGGGCGCGGGAGAGGGCCTGCGCGGCGGCGCGCGCGTCCTCGGCCTCCTCGACCGCGTAGCCCGCGCTCTCCAGCGTCAGGCGCAGCACGCGCCGCAAACTCTCCTTGTCTTCGACGAGCAGGATGTCGGACATAAAAGTAGACAGTAGACAGTAGTCAGTAGTCAGTAGGAAGACAGTCGCTTGCGAATCGTTCGCGGGTTAGCGTCAACACCGGCGAGCGCGGAGCGCTACCGGCTACTGACTACTGACTACTGACTACTCCTCCGCTGACATCTACCTTCGGGCGCGCGCGCGTGTCAAGGCGGCCGGCGGCAAAAGGGAGGGCGGGCGTTGCCGCGCGGCAACGCCCGCCCTCCCTTTTGCCGCGGGGTGAAGTCTAAGTCTCCTGCACGCCGGCGACGCGGATGCCGAGCGAGTTGAGCGCGTTGGCGACGTGGGTGGAGTGGTACTGGACGTTCGAGTTGCCGCCGCCGTTGGTCTGGAAGGTGGGCGCGAGGAAGGGGTGCTCCTGATCGTTCTCTTCGGGCGGCCACGTGCGGGCGAACTTGGCGACGACGACGGCCCCGAGGATGTCGCCGTTGCCGCCGCCGTTGCGGGTCATCTCGCCGTCGCCGAGGACGAGGATGATGCCGTTGAAGTTGGCGTTGCCGCTCATCGAGAGCGTGCCGGTGACGACGAGCAGGCCGGCCCCGTCCTTGAGGTCGGCGTCGCCGTCCACGAAGGTGAACTTCGGCTCGGCGGCGCTCCCGAAGTCGCTCGGGTTGCCGGTGAAGTAGCGGTCGTTGGACTCGGCCATCGCCGCCAGTTCGAGCAGCATGGCGCGCGCGTCGTCGGCGTCCTGAAGCCACGGCATCAGGTCGTCGTGGTCGATGTTGGCGACCTTCTCGGCGGCGGCGGTGACGGTGTCCGGCTTGCTGCCGGTGACCGTGTCGCTGGCCTGCGTGTGGTTCCCGCCGCAGGTCGTGCCGAAGACGGGCAGCGAGGCCTTCACGCCGGCCCCGTCGTTGCCGTTGTACTTCTTGGCGTTGCTCTGCCCGATGGAGAAGTCCGGCATGTCGGAGCAGTCCTCGGCCCCGCGCATGAGCAGCGTCGAGTTGGCGGTGAAGGTGAAGGTCGAGCGGTCGAGGAGCAGTTCGAGCCGCCTGACCGAGCCGCGCAGGCCGAAGCCGGTCGAGGTGATGCGCAGGCGCGAGGGTTCGGTGCCGGCCGGGGTCGCGTCCGGGTCGGTGACCTGAATGCGGTAGCCGTAGGGGCCGACGGGGACGACGTTGTTGCCGTTGTAGGCGAGCCACGCGCCGAGGTTCCCGCCGTTGAGGTCGACGGCGTTGCGGAAGGTGGCGAGGTCGCCGGCGGCGTTCTCGTCGTTGCCGCGCATGACGTTGAGGGTCGCCTGCAACCCGGCCTCGGCCGCGTAGTAAGCCTGCATCTCGGAGGTCGCGTCGTAGGCGACGCCGACCGAGCCGGCGGTCTTGACGATGAGCGCGCCGCCGGCGAGCAGCAGCAGCGTCGAGAGCATCAGGGTCGTGACGAGGGCCGCGCCGCGCTCGCCGCGCCGCGCCCCGGGCGCCTTCTCGCGTGTGGGTTTGATCCGCATGGTCAACTCCTGCGTGGTGTCGGGCCGCGCGCCGGCCCTCAGTATTTCGGCAGCCCCGAACTCGGCAGCGTGAGCGAGTTGCGCAGCGTGGCGTCGGAGACGAGCTGGACGCGCGAGGGGGGCTGGTAGCCGGCCGTGCCCGGCGTCCCGACCTCGGGCAGCGTCGCGCACAGGACGAGGACGACGTACTGCGCCTTGTCGGCCGTCACCGCGTCGCCGAGCGTCGCGTCGTCGAGGTCGCAGTCGGCCGTGTCGTAGTCCACGCGGCCGCTGAAGTAGCGGACGCGGAAGCGGTCAACGCTCGAAGCCAGCACGGTGCCGGTGGTCGCGGCCGCGCCGGCCGCGCCGCTCGCTAGGCGGACGAGCGAGTCGGTGCCGGTGTTCGGGTTGGCCCGGAGCTGGAAGGAGACGATCTCGTCGGCGTCCCACGAGTCGTTGAGGTTGTAGTCGGCGAGGACGGTGATCGCGTCGTCGTCGGACTCGGCCGTGTAGATGCCGTTGCTCTGGAGGCCGTAGCCGGCGTTGGTGATCTCGCGGGTGATGAGGTTGAGCGCGCTCTGCGCGTCGGCGAGGGCCACCGAGCGCGTGTTCTCGCGCCGCTGGATGTTGAAGCACTGGGAGACGAGCGTGCTCGCCAGCGCCATGATGATGAGCGTGACGCCCATCGCCACCATCAGCTCGATGAGCGAGAAGCCGGCCTCGCCGGCGCGCCCGTGCTGCGCAGTCTGCTTCACGTCCCTTGACCTCCCCTAGCGGTTCTCGCCCAGCGAGAGCGCGGCGCGCTCAGTCCAGAGCGTGACCGCGCCCTCGGCCCAGATGCCCGCGCCGTTGGCGTTGAGGGGCATCACCTCGACCTCGATCAGCTTCATCGTGACGCCCTCGTCCGCGTCGGTGGTCACGTCCGTCACGTTCACGTCCACGGCGTAGCGGCGGCCGCCGCTGACGACCACCCCGTCCTCGCCCACGACCTGATCGAAGGCGACGCTGCGCAGGCGCTCGATGCGCTGCTGCGCGACGGCCATCGCCGCGGCCCGCTCGCCCGCGCCCGTGTTGTTGTTCATCGAGTGGACGAAGAGGCCGGCGACGCCGAGGGCGGCGACCATCATGATGCCGAGGGAGATGGCAGTCTCGACCAGAGTGAAGCCGGCCTCGCCGCGCCCGCGCGTGTCGGGCTTACGGGGCCGCGGCCGTCCTTTTCTCCATCGCAGGTTCATCGAAGTCTCTCCGTGTCGTTAGCGGTCTGGGGGGCGACCGCGGGGCGCCCCCCAGAGCCTTACTGGCACTTGCCGTTAGTCCTCACCGTCCTCCCGCCGTCGCACACGCAGCCGCTGTTGGCCGGCCGCTCGTTGGTGTCGCACGAGCGCGCGGGCGTCGGGGTCGGGGTGGGCGTCGGCGTCGGGGACGGCTTCGGGGTCGGCGTCGTCGCCGGGGGCGGCGTCGGGTTGACGGTCGGGGCCGGCGTCGGAGGCGGAGGCTCGGGCGTCGGGTTCGGCGGCGGATCATTCTTCTTGTCCTTGCCGTTCCCGTTGCCGTTGCCGGGGCCGGGGTCTGTCGGCGGCGGCTCTTCGGCGGGCGGGTCGTTCTTCTTGTCCTTGCCGTTGCCGTTCCCATTCCCGGTGTCGCCGCCGGTGTCGCCGCCGGTGTCGCCGCCGCCCGGCTCCTCGGCGGGCGGGTCGTTCTTCTTGTCCTTGCCGTTGCCGGTGTCGCCGCCGCCGTCGCCTTCCCCGGCATCGCCCGACCCGCTGCCGCCGAGGTCGCTCTTCGGCACGGCATCGGGCGAGGGCATGCCGGCGAGGTCGAAGCCGGAGAGCTGGTGCGTGTCGAAGCTGGCGATGCTGCCCGACTCGGAGACCGAGACGGTCTTGCTGCCGTAGGAGCTGCTGAGCGTGGTGCTGACCTCTTCCGAGGGGCGGCCGCGCCAGTCGAAGGTGATGGTCTTGACCGGGTTGGTGATGAGCGCGGCGGGGAACTCGACGCCGTCGGGCAGCGTGAAGGTGCGCTGCTCGCCGGCCTCGACCGTCCCGTCGCCGTCGAAGTCCATCGTGACGATGTAACTGCTCGCGCTCTGGAAGGTGATGGAGGCCGTGCGGTCGGCCGAGGGGAGCGCCGCGCCGGTCGATTCGGCGTGGCGGCGGATCGAGTCCTGCCGCGCCTTCTCAAGATACTGCGTGAGGTCGTCGGAGGCGCTCGTCAGGCGCATCGAGCCGCGCACCCGCGCGATCCCCATGGCCGAGAAGCCCAACAGGATGGCCGCGACCGCAAGGGTGACGACCATCTGGACGACAGTGAAGCCCTGCTGGCGCCGCCCGCCTCGGGCCGCGGCTTCCGCGGTTCGGTTTCTCGACTGCTTCATCATTCGCCTCCAAAAGCCTCGCTGGTTGATTCCGTTCGCGTCGTCGGCCGGAGTCGGCCGGCCTGCACGCCCTGCGAAGTGCAAGGGCAGTGCCAGAAGCGTTTCGGGCCGAAACGCGAAGGATTTCGCGCGCGAGGGGCGGGCGGGCCGGGCGCGGGCGTCACCTTCAGTGACAAGAGGCGAAAGCGATTCCACACCGCCGCGCGCGCCGGCGAGGAGTCGCGGCCGCTGACACGCGGCCTACACAGCGTTGTTTCCGATAGAAACATCGGCGGCCGCGGCGTCGGCTTCGTGAGGGCGCGGGGGCGGCGCGCGCGGCGGGCCGCAAGTGGCGGCCGGCATTGAAGGTTAGGGGCGGGCGGGCGGTTCGCGCGGAGGCGCGGCTTATGAGTTGCTTCGGGGGCGGCGGGTTTGCGTCGCCCGAACTCGCGCCGCATCGTCGGCGCGTGAGTCGGGAGGCGCGAGGGCCGTTCGCGGCGTGACGCGGGAGGGGGACGGTGCGGCGTCCGCTCTCAGGAGAAACTTCCGCGCACCTTGACGGCCCGCGAAATCGTCTCGGCCGCGCGCAACCGCACACTGCGCGCGGCAGGGGCGAGGAGCGCCCCGGCTGCCCGACGGCGGCCGGGGCGCGATAACATAAGTAGCCAGTAGCCAGTAGACAGTAGAAAACATGATGAAGCGGGCGCTGAGATGTTCACTCTCAGCGCCCGCTTTATGAGAACTACTGACTACTGACTACTGGCTACTTCTTTCACTGGTTCGACGTTGATTCGTATTCGTCGAGGTCGCCGGCGCGGGCGCTGTCGAAGTCGGAGGCCGAGAGGCGCATGGCGAGCGTCTGCGGGGTGTAGGTGAAGGGCAGGGGGCCGCCGCGCTCGCCCTGCACCTGCGCGACGAGCGCGTCCTGCATGGTGCGGAAGCGCCAGACGCTGCCGCGCTGGTTGAAGATGACGAAGAGCAGCGTCTCGCCGCCGCGCGTCCGCATCTGGCCGACGAGCGCGCTCGCGCCCCCGTCGGTGCGGCCGAGCGTGCCGGTCTTGGCGATGATGCTGCCGCGGCCGGGGCTGGCGGCGTAGCGCTTTTGCAGCGTGCCGGGGTCGATGCCCGCCACCGGCATGATGTCGGCGGCCTTCAGCCGGTTCTCGCGCAGCTCGTCCAAGAGCGAGCGGTAAATCTTCATCATGTGGCGCGGCGTCACGCGGTTGACGCCGAGGCCGCTCGCCGAGGCGAGGCGGATGGAGCCGGCCGGCAGCCCGACGTGGCTCACGAGGAAGCGCTCCAACCCCTGCGGGCCGCCCATCTGGTCGCCGAGGCGGTCGGCCATGAAGTTGTTCGAGTAGCAGAGCAGGACTTTGAGCACGTCCACGAGCGCGGGCGAGTAGTGCGTCGAGACGACGCGCGCGGCCTTCGGCACGGCGTCGGTGTAGACGGCGCCCATCACGGCCACGCTCGGGTTGGCGCGCAACCCCTCGGCGTCGCGCAGCACGACGCGCGAGTCGTTCCACGCGCGCTGCGCGGAGGCCGGCCGCCGCGTCGCGTCGAGCGTGTCGTAGAAGCGCTCGCCGGAGCGCAGCGCCGACGGGCTGAAGTTCATCGTGAAGCGCGGCGCGACGACGAGGTCGCCCGTCACGGTGCGGATGCCGAGCTGGTTCAGCTCGCGCGCGATGGCGACGGCGTGCTCGTCGTGGAAAGAGGGGTCGCGGCCCGAGACGACGAGGTCGCCGTTGACCGTCCCCGTGGCCTTGTCGAACGAGCCCGTGATCCAGAGCGTGGTGGCGAAGCGGTGGCGCGGGCCGAAGGTGCGCAGGGCGGCGAGGGCCGTGGCGAGCTTGATGGCCGAGGCCGGGTTGAAGCCCTGATCGGCCGACTGCTCGCGCACGACGCGCCCGTCCAGATTCTCGACGAGCACGCCCTGATGCGAGAAGGCGGGCCGCTCGTCGGCGAGCGGCAGAAGGTCTTCGAGGGTCTGCTCGGCCAGCGGCGGGACGCTGGTCGGCCGGACGACGGGCTGCGGCGGCGCGGGCTGCGCGTCGTGCGCCACCTGCGCGCGCGCCGACGCGAGCGGCGCGCACAACATGACGAAAGCAAGAATGAAACGGATCGTCTTCACCCTCTGAACTCCTTACGCTCCCCCGGCTGTTCGCGGAGCCGCCGAAAGGCGGCACATGATAGCACAACAAGGCCCGTGCTCAAGGCGCGCTCAATTTCGTTCGGGAGAGGGTTCGGGGGGCAACCGCTTCGATGCGCGCTCACATCGTACGGGATGCATGCGCGCCTGACGAGGGTTAAAGTCGCAAAGCAACCGCCATTCCGGATTCAGGTTTCGGGTTTAAAGTTTCGGGTTCGCGGCCGCGGGCTCGCCGCTCCGTCCGCAGGGAGTTGTCCTTAGCCCGAACCCCGGAACCCGCGACCCGACACCATCTTTCTTTTGACAACGCCGAAAGCGCGACCATAAAATTCGGCGCGTTCGTAGACCTCGCTCCGTGAAAGTCGCGGCCGTGCGGCGAGACCGAGAACCCGTCACAGTCGAAAAGATTCGCGCCGCGCACCGCGCGCGCCGGCCCGAGATTCGGGCGCGGCTGGCGGAGTTCGCCGCGGTGTGGCGGACGGCCGCGGACGAACGCCTCTGGGAGGAGCTGGTCTTCTGCATCTTCACGGCCGGCGCCTCGGCGCGCATGGGCCTGCGCTCGGTCGAGGCCGTCCGCCCGCTGCTCGCGCGCGGGACGGAGGACGAGTTGGCCGGCGCGCTCCAGTCCAGACACCGCTACCCGCGCTCGCGCTCCGGCTACATCGTCGTGACGCGCGACTACCTTGAGGGCGACTGCCGGATGCGCCTGCGCGAGCGACTCGAATCGTTCGCCGACCCGCTGGAGCGGCGCGACTGGCTGGCGCGCACGCGCGGCATCAAGGGGCTGGGCTACAAGGAGGCGAGCCACTTCCTGCGCAACGTGGGCCTGCGAGGCTACGCCATCCTCGACAAGCACATCCTGCGCTGTCTGGCCGAGGTCGGCGTCATCGAGTCGCCCGCCCCGCCCGCGACGCGCGCCCGCTACCTCGCCACCGAAGAGCGCCTGCGCGGCTTCGCCGACGACATCAGGATCGACTTCGACGAACTCGACCTCGTGCTCTGGTCGATGAAGACCGGGGAGATACTCAAATGAGTGCGGAAGTCAGAATGCAGAATGCGGAATGAAAACCAAGCTGCTTTTAATTCCGCATTCTGCATTCTGACTTCTGCGCTTCTTCGGAGGTGGCCGATGAGAAAGCTGTCGCGTCTGTTGGCCGGCGGGGTGGCCGCCGCGGTGTGGTGCGGGGCGGCCGCGGGGGCGGCGCCGGCGCGGGCCGCGGGCTTCGACAAGAAGACGCGCGAGCGCGCCGAGCGGACGCTGCGGGCGGGCGAGTTCGAGTCGGCCGAGAAGATGTACCGCGAGCTGCTGGCGAAGGACGCGCGCGACTCGGAGGCGCGGCTCGGCCTGAGCCTCGCCCTGCTCAAGCAGCGCAAGCACTCCGACGCCTACGATCAGGCGGCCCGCGTCGTCGCCGCCGACCCGCTCTCGGCCCGCGCCCACGCCCTGCTCGGCACGTCGCTGCTCGGCGCGGGCGACTTCCGCCTCTCGGTCGAGGAGTTCCGCACGGCGCTCACCCTGCGCGACGACGACGCGATGGCGATCGCCGGGCTCGCCATGGTTGACTTCTACGAGAACCGTCTCGCCGCCAGCCTCACGGGCCTGCGCCGCGCCGCCTTCATCGACCCCTCGGAGCCGGACTACGTCTTCAACCTCGGGCAGGTCGCCTCGCGCTACGAGCGCTACGCCGAGGCCGCGGCCGCCTACGAGACCTTCCTGCGCGTCGCCCCGCGCACCGACGCCGACCGCCGCGCCCGCATTCAGGGCCTCATCGACTTCCTCCGCTACCTCGGCAGGCAGACCGACCTGCTCGCCGTCGCCGGCCCGCCGCGCGCCGTCGTCCCCTTCGAGCTGGTCAACAACCGCCCGATCATCGAGGTGCGCATCAACAACTCGAAGGAGCCCCTGCGCTTCGTCGTGGACACCGGCGCGGGGATGTGCGTGCTCTCGACGGCGGCGGCCGACCGCATGGGCCTGCGGCCCGTCGCGCGCGGCGGGCAGGCGCGCGCCGTCGGCGGCGAGGGCCGCTTCGAGATCATCTACGGCTTCCTCCAGAGCCTGCACGTCGGCGAGGCGCGCGTCGACCGCGTGCCCGTCTACATCCGGCAGTTCTTCAACGACAAGGAGCCGGTGGACGGCTACATCGGGCTCTCCGTGCTCGGCAAGTACCTGACGACCGTGGACTACGCGGGGCGGGCGATGACGCTGCTGCGCGGCGAGGCTTTGCGCGAGGCCGAGCCGCCGGGCGCGGCCGCCGTCGAAGTCCCGATGCGGACGACTTCGAGCGGCTTCTGGAGCGGCGAGGTCAGGCTCGAAGGCGTCGAGAAGCCGACGAACTTCATCATCGACACGGGCGCGAGCGTGACGGTCGTCTCCGAGGCGCTGGCCGCGCGCGAGGGGCTCGAGCGCTACGCGCAGAAGCAGGTCATCCGCGTCTACGGCGCGGCCGGCCTCGCCGAGAACATCCCGACGCTCACGCTGCCTTCGCTGGCCCTGACGCCCGCGCACGTCCGCCGCAACGTCTACGCCGCCGTCCTCGACATGGAGTCGCTGAACGAGACGGCCGGGTTCGAGCAGACGGGCATCGTCGGCGGCAACATCCTGCGACACTACCGCGTGACCTTCGACTTCGCGCGCGCCGTCGTCGTGCTCGACCCCTACCGGGCGGGCGCGCCGGGCGCGGCCGACCCGCGCGCCACCGCGCCCGTCGTCTCGACCCGGCCATGAAGCAGAGCATTTATCTGGAGACCTCGGTCGTCGGCGCCTACCTCGACAACGGCGAGCCGTTCCGCCGCGACCTCACGATGCGCTGGTGGGAGCACGAGCTCGGGGAGTACGACGCCTGCATCTCGCCGCTCGTCGTGCGCGAGCTGGAGCGCGTGCCCGAGCCGCACCGCACCGGCTACCTCAAGCTCGTCGCGCCGCTCACGCAGGTGGAGCTGACGGAGGAGGCCGCCATCCTCGCCGAGGGCTACATCGCGCGCGGCATCTTCCACCGCAAGTACCTCGGCGACGCCGTCCACGTCGCGGTTGCCTCCTTCCACAAAATAGATTATCTAGTGACGTGGAACTTCGGCCACCTCGCGAACGTGCGGCGGCAGGCCCGCATCCGCCTCTTCAACACGGCCGCCGGCTTCTTCGTCCCGCAGATCGTCACGCCGGAGTTCCTCGTCTCGGAAATGACCGAGCGGCAATGACAGTTTCGGGTTGCGCGTTTCGAGTTTCGGGTTACAATCTCCCGCAACTCGAAACTCGAAATCGAAACTTGAGCTGTTATGTATCGCAAACCGAGGTTCCTCGAAGTGCTGCACGCGATTCGCGAGGAGATGTCGCGTGAGGCCGACTACGACGTCGAGCTGTTCGCGGAGATGGTGCGCACGGCCGCGCCCCCGCGCCACGGCCCGGCCCGCAACATCCGCGGCTTCCGCGTCCGCGCCCCGCGCGCCGGCGAAGACGCGGCCGCCCAGAAGCCCGCCCCGAAGCGGAGGGCGGCGCGGTAAGAACCGCCCGGAGCCCGGAGTCGAAGGCGAACTCTCGGCTTGACTCCGGGCTCCGGACACCGGACTGTTGTTTAGCTTTATGGACACGACGTTCGAAGCCATCGGGCTGGAAGTGCCGAGCGAGAAGGACTTCAACTACCTCGCCGAGCGCGCGGGCGATCAGGGCGAGCCGTCGCAACTGCCGCGGCGCGGCGCCGTGCTGCACGGGCGCTGCTGGAAGCTGGGCGAGGGGCTGGAGGTCTGGACGGTGCTCTACGAGTCGGGCACGGGCGAGATTTTCTACGCCGACTGCCGGCCCGGCTTCCGCGCGCGCTACACGCAGCGCATCAGCCCGTGGGCCCTGACCGAGTACGACGAGGACGGCGAGGCCATCGTCCACGGCTACTGCGACGGGGCGGAGGCCGAGGTGCTCTTCGAGTTGCAGAACCTGACGGAGGTCGGCCCCGAGGGCTTCCGCGCGCAGGAGCTGCACGTCGGACTGTGCGGCCTCGCCTACCGCGCGCGGGTCGTGACGGGGCGGGGCGAGCGCGTCCGCTGGCAGCCGCTCGAAGAGGCCGCGCCCTCGCGCGCCGCGCACGAGAACGACTGGAGCCTCGTGGGCCGCGTCCTCTCCTTCAAGCCGCTGCGCAACCCGCTCTCGGGCAGCGAGCTCTACTGGGTCTACCTCGACCTCGAACGTCTCAAGCTCGAAGTGCTCGTCAACCGGCGGGCGCTGCGCGGCGACGGCCTCGCGGTCGGCGCGACGCTCTCGGCCGAGGTCTGGCTTCAGGGCCACGTCCTCGACCGCCGCGCCCTGCTCTCGCGCTACGAGGGCAAAGACACCTCCGCCCCGACGGCCGCCCTCTGGTCGCACCTGCGGCGGAGGAACTGAACAACAGTTGTCAGTAATCAGTTATCAGCTTTCAGTCGTTGTTTCCCCGAGCGCTGAAGATTCCGGCCGGACGTGAGACGAAGAAGGTTTTACTGACAACTGATAACTGATTACTGATAACTTGAATGAGACGCTTCCTCCTCGTCGCCCTCCTGCTGCTCGCCTCCGCCGCCGTCGGGCTTTACTTCTTCAACGAGTATTGGGTTCACCGCTTCGACCCGCTCATCGAGCGGCAGGCGGCCGTCTACCGCCTCGACCCCGACTTGGTGTGGAGCATCATCCACGAGGAGACCTACTTCAGCCCGTGGAAGATCGGCGAGGACGAGGAGGTCGGGCTGATGCAGGTGACGCCGACGGTCGGGCGCGAGTGGGCCGCCGAAACGGGGATGCGCGAGTGGGCCGAGCGGATGCGGCGCGACCCCGCGGCCGTCCTCAAAGACCCCGAGCGCAACATCCAGATCGGCTGCTGGTATCTTGAGAAGATCGGCAAGGTCTACCGCGACACGCCGGGCGCGGAGGCGCGCGCGCTGGCCGCCTAC
>DATMVI010000132.1:0-5253 GCA_035563275.1 Pyrinomonadaceae bacterium | reverse complement strand
TCGCCGGCGCCGGAGGCCCGGCCCGAGGTCGCCGCCGCGCCCACGCCGACGCCCGCCACGCCGACTCCGACGCCGGTCACGCTGCGCGTCTTCGACGAGGCCTTCCAACTCGAAGAGGGTTCACACCGCGCCGTCAGGTTCAGCGTGCCGGCGGGGCTCGCGCCGGCACGCCTCTCGGGCGGCTTCCGCGTGACGAGCGGCGGCGCGGTGAACTTCTACCTGATGAGTCAGGGGCAGTACGAGCGCTTCGCGGCGGGCGGCGAGCCGGACGTGACCAGCGTCGTCTACCGCGAGGAGCAGTGGAACGCGCGCGTCGGCGAGCGCCTCGCGGCCGGCGACTACTACCTCGTCTTCGACAACTACGCCTCCGACGACGATCAGACGGTGGCCGCCGAGTTCTTCGTCGTCTTCGACTGAGCCCGGCCCCGGCAAGATTTCAAAGGCCCGGATGAAAGCCGGGGCCTCCTTTCTATATAATCGCGCCGCCGGCAGTCATGCTCATCCTTATCGTTCGCCCGTTCGCGTCGCCACGCTGATGCCCAAAATGCGCTTCGCCCCCTCGCTCCTGCTCGTCTTCGTTCTGGCCTTGCTCCGCCCGCTGCCGGCCCCGGCCGTCGCCGCCCCGCGCCCGCCCGCCCCGCCGCCCGCGCAGGACACCGTGACCGGCGCGTTCGAAGGCACGGTCAGGGACGGCCGCACGGGCGCCCCCATCGCCGGGGCGGCCGTCCGGTTCGTCAACCAGCAGACCGGCCTCAGCGTCGTCAAGCTCTCCGACTCGCAGGGCCGCTTCTTTCAGGGCCTGCTGCCGCCCGGAACCTACACCATCCGCGCCACGGCCGACGGATACGAACCCGGCGAGACCGTGCAGCGACTGCTCGCCACGCGCACCGGCGAAGTCGTCCCCGTGCCCATCAACCTCGACCCCGCCGGCCCGGCCGCGACGACCGCGACGCCGGCCACGACGACGACAACCACCACGACGACAACAACCGCCGGCCCGACGACGACGGCGACAACTCCCGCGCCCCCGACGCCCGCCGCCGCGCAGGCGGGCGCCTCGGCCGCGACCGACGTGCGCGGCGCGACCTACACGAAGGACGCGCGGCGCGGCGCGGCCTTCACCGAGGAGGAGGTCGGCGGCCTCCCGCTCGGCTCGACGACGCTGACGCGCACCTTCGACGAGTTGGCCCTCTTCCTCAACGACGTGGCGCTGCCGCCGCAGACGGTGGGCGGCGGCTCCGGCCCCGGCGTCGGCGCGGGCGTCGGCACTTCCGGCCAGTTCTCCGTCAACGGCATGCGCTCGCGCGCCAACAACTTCACCGTGGACGGCTCGGACAACAACGACGAGGACATCGGCGTCCGCCGTCAGGGCTTCTTCGCCCTCGTGCCGCAGCCCGTCGAGTCCGTCAGCGAGTTCCAGATCGTCACGCTGCTCGCCCCCGCCCAGTTCGGCCGCAACGTCGGCGGGCAGGTCAACGCCATCTCGCGCTCGGGCGGGCGCGCGACGCACGGAACCCTCTACGGCATCCTCAACGCGAGCCGACTGAACGCGCGCGACCCGTTCGACGGCGGCGGCGCGCCCGGCCCCGCCCCGCTGCTCGCCGGGGGCCGCCCCGTCATCGTCGCCCCCGACTTCAACTTCAACTTCGACACGCTCAACTTCGAGCCGGTCGGCGGCTCGCCCGTCACGGTCAGCCGCGGCGGCGCGGGCCGCGACTCCTTCACGCTCGGCGAGGGCGGCTTCGTCCTCGGCGGCCCCCTGCGCCGCGACCGCCTCTTCTACTTCGTCTCGGCCGAAGGGCAGGTCTTGAACGCCGCCCGCGAGTCGAGCTTCGTCGTCCCCACCGTCGAGCAGCGCGGCGCCTTCGGGACGGGCGCGACCGGCATCTTCCTTGACCCCCTGCGCGGCACGCCCACCTTCGCGCTGCCGACCACCGAGGGCGGCGACGCCGTCTTCAGCCTCTTCCCCTTCCCCAACGACCCCGCGGGGATTTACGGCGAGAACACCTTCACGCAGGAGCTGCCCGCGGGCGCGCGCGGCGCGATCTTCTCCGGCAAGCTCGACTACCACTTCCGCCTCGCCGACCGCCCGCAGTCGGCCACCGGCCGCTACAACTTCACCGACGACTGGCGCGACCTGCCCGTCACCGGCGGCGCGCTCTTCTCTTCTTTGCGGCCGCGCGTCCGCACGCAGAACTTCTCCTTCTTCCTCAACAGCGAGGTGAGCGGCCGGCAGTCGGGGACGCTCGCCTTCAATCAGGTGCGCCTCTCCTACGGCCGCACGCGCCTCAAGTTCGACGAGCGCCGCGACCGGACTTTTCAGGTTCAAAGCGGGCTCTTCCCCGGCGAGCCTTTCCTCCTGAACGCCCCGCTGCTCGGCAACTTCACGCTGCCGCAGATCGGCCCCGAGGGCGCGGGCTTCGTGCCGAACGCGGGCCCGGTGCTCTACCGCCGGGCGGGCCAGACCGTCGAAGACATCCTCGGCCCCGTCGGGCAGGTCGTCGTCGCCGGCTTCAGCCCCATCGGCGTCGACGTTTTCAACTTCCCGCAGCAGCGCGTCAACAACACTTACCAATTCGCCGATCAGTTCACGCTGCGCGCCTCCGACCACTCGCTCATCTTCGGCACGGACAACCGGCGCACCGAACTCAACAGCGTGCTGCCCAGAAACTTCCGCCCGCTCGTCACCTTCTACGGCGCGGCCGGCGTGACGACCGAGGGCGAGCTGACCGAAGACTTCGTCGCGCCCGTTGACCTCGCCGCGGCCTCGGCCGCCACCGGCTTCTTCCAGACGCTCACCACCGGGAGCGACTCCGGCATCAACCTCCGCTTCTACCAGTTCAACTTCTACGGTCAGGACGAGTGGAGGATTCGGCCCAACCTCTCGCTCTCCTACGGCCTGCGCTACGAGTACAACTCGCCCGCGCGCGAGGTGAACCGCCGCATCGAGGAGACCTTCGGCGACCCCGCGCTCGCGCTCGTGCCCGGCTTGGAAACCCTCCTCGACGAACGGCGGCGCATCTTCGACCCCGACCTCAACAACCTCAGCCCGCGCGTCGGCGTCGCCTACGCGCCCGGCTGGCTCGGGCGCCCGGGCGCGACGCTCGTCCGCGCCGGCTACGGCCACTACAACGACCTTGTCCTCGGCGCGGTCGTCAGCCAGTCGCGCAACGTCTTCCCCACCTTCCTCACCGTCAACACGGCCGGCGGCCTCGGCAACCTGCTCTTCCCCGAACTCCCCCTAAGCCTGCTCAACCCGTCCGACCCCGACCTCGGCCTCGTCCTGCCCGGCACGCTCAACCGCCTCGACCCGGCCAACGCGCTGGCCGACTACGTCGCGGTCATCAACCTGCTCGCCAGCGCCGGCGGCGTGCTGCCGAGCGCCAGCGGCGTCGAGGTCACGCTCCCCGCGCGGCGCCTGAAGACGCCGAGCGCGCACCACTACTCCGTCAGCCTCGAGCACCGCTTCGGCACAGACCTCGTCGCCTCCGTCGCCTACGTCGGCACGCAGGGGCGCAACCTCATCCGGCCGACGACGCCGAACCTCGGCACGAACGCCGTGCAGCTGCTCGACGACTTCCGCGTCGACCTCGAAGGCAGCCAGCCCTTCGAGCCGAAGTTCTTCGGCATCGCCGTCGCGCCGGGCACGACCTTCGACGGCGAGACCTTCGCGGGCGGCCGCCCCATCCCCGGCGTCGGCGGCGCGAACATCTACGAGACGAACGCCTCCTCGCGCTACGACGCGCTGCAACTCCAACTGCGCGGCCGCCTCCTGCGCTCGCTGCAATTCCGCGCCGGCTACACCTTCTCGAAGGCCACCGACGACGTGTCGGACGTGTTCGATCTGGCCGGGGCGCCCGCGCTGCCGCAGAACAGCCTGACGTTCGAGGGCGAGCGCGGCCCGGCCAACTTCGACGCGCCGCACCGCTTCGCCTACCACGCCGTCTACGACCTGCCGCGCCTCCGGGCGCGCGCCCTGCGGCTCGTCTTCGGCGACGTGCGGCTCGCCAGCGCCGGCCAGTTCCAGTCGGGCCAGCCCTTCACCGTCAACACCATCTTCGACGTGAACATGGACGGCAACCTGACCGACCGCCTCGACACCACGCGGGGGATCGTCGCGACCGGCGACCGGGGCCGGCCGCTCCGGCTCGCGACCGGCGACCTCGCGACGCTGCGCGCGCGCACGGGGCGCGACGGGCGCGTCGGCCGCAACACCTTCCGCGCGGGCAGCGTCCTCGACCTGAATCTGGCCGCCACCAAAACGCTGCGCTTCGACGAGCGCCAGAGCCTCGTCCTGCGCGCCGAGGTCTTCAACTTCATCAACCGCGCCAACTACGGCGTGCCCGTCCGCTTCCTCGAAGCGCCGGGCTTCGGCCGCGCCACCAACACCGTCACGCCCGGCCGCCGCGTCCAGTTTCAGTTGAAGTATTCTTTCTGAGGAGAGCGGGCGGGCCGGGGTTAACGACAAAGGCGCGGCGAAGATAACTTCTTCGCCGCGCCTCCGCGCGCCCGCGCCGGAATGAGCGCCCGCCCGACTCGGCCGCCCTTACTTCTTCGCCCGCGCCAAGTCCACGCGCGCGACGACGAGCGGGCGCTGGTCGATCTCGCGGCGGTAGAAGACGCGGGGCCTTTGCGCGTCGCCGTCGGCCGCGAACGTCACGGGGAGTTCGAGGCCGCGCGCCTGCCGCAACCGCCCGGCCTGCATCTGCGGGACGCGCTCGGTCGCGTAGTCGAACCACTCGCGCACGACGATGCTCCCGTCGCGCGTGGCCGGCGCGTCGGCCTCGCCCCGCCGCAACCCCTCCTCGACGAGCGCGTAGGTCAGGAAGCCGTGGCCCAACTCGGCCGCTTCGAGCGCCGCCTGATGGCTCTGCGCGGCCGTCAGCACGTACATGCCCTTCTCGTAAGCGAGCTGCGCCAGCCCCTTCGAGTTCATCGGCCCGCGCCGCTTCTCGGCCGCGTCGAGCGCCTGACCGGAGTGGCAGGCGTCGATGACGAAGGCGAGTTGCGCGGCGGCGAGCGGTTCGAGCGCGGCCTCCAGCTCCTGATCGGAGATGGCGCCCTCGAACCCCGCGCCCGCGGCCGGCGCGGTCTTGAAGTCGTGCGGCAGGAGGTAGAAGCGCTGGCCGCGGGCCGTCCCGTGGCCGGCGAAGAAGATGACGACGGCGTCCTCGGGCTCGGCCGGCCGGAGCCGCGCGAGCGCCGGCGGCGCGCCCGCCGGAAGACTCGCCCCCGCGAGGCGCTTTAAGGCCG
>DATMVI010000131.1:0-6883 GCA_035563275.1 Pyrinomonadaceae bacterium | reverse complement strand
CGCGATGGTCGGGGCGAGTCTGGGGTTCCTCTGGTACAACGCGCCGCCGGCCGAGGTCTTCATGGGCGACGTGGGGAGCCTCGCCATCGGCGGGGCCGTCGGCACCATCGGCGTGCTGACGAAGCAGGAGTTTATTCTGGTGCTCGTCGGCGGCGTCTACGTCGTCGAGGCGCTGTCGGTGACGTTGCAGGTGCTGTCGTTCAAGACGACGGGGCGGCGCATCTTCAAGATGGCGCCGCTCCACCACCACTTCGAGATTCAGTGGGAGCGGCGCTTCGGCCAGCGCACGGTCGAGCCGAAGGTCGTCTTCAGGTTCTTAATCGTCGCGATTCTTTTCGCGCTGCTGAGCCTTTCGACTCTGAAGCTGCGGTGAACGGACAGACGATGCGGACTCCGGACTTCGGGCTGAGCGCGGACGAACAGGTGGCGTTTCTCAATTTGCTCGCGGGCGCCGAAGGCCCGCGGCCGGGGGCGGGGTTGGAACTCGAAGGCAGGAAAGTGCTGGTGGTCGGCGCGGCCCGCAGCGGCGTGGCGGCCGCGCGCTTCCTCGCCGCGCGCGGCGCGCTCGTCGTCCTCAACGACCGCAAGGAGTTCATCGACTGGCCCAACAACGCCCTCGCCCTGAAGAGCGACGGCGTCGTCAAGCTGCTCGCCGGCGAGGTGCCCTCGTGGCTGCTCGATCAGGTCGAGCTGCTGGTCTTGAGCCCCGGCGTGCCGACCGCGAGCATCCCCGTCCGCTACGCCGAGCGCGCGGGCGCCGAGGTCATCGGCGAGGTCGAGCTGGCGTGGCGCTTCCTGCGCGGCCGCGTCGTCGGCATCACGGGGACGAACGGGAAGACGACGACGACGGCGCTCGTCGGCGAGCTGCTCAAAGGCGCGGGGATACCGACGCAGGTCGGCGGCAACATCGGCACGCCGCTCGTCTCGCTCGCCGAGTCCTCGCGCGAGGACGGCTGGACGGTCGCGGAGCTTTCGAGCTACCAGCTCGAAACCATCAGGGAGTTCCGGCCCTCGGTGGCCGTCGTGCTCAACCTGATGCCCGACCACATGGATCGCTACGAGACGCTGGCCGACTACGGCGCGGCCAAGCACCGCATCTTCCGCAACCAGACGGCGGGCGACGCCGCCATCCTCAACGCGGACGACGAGACGGTCTCCTCGTGGGCGCGCGGCCTCGAAGCCCACGTCACGTTCTTCAGCACGTCGCGCGAGCTGGACGAAGGACTGTTCCTCCGCGGCCGCGAGCTGGTCGCGCGCTCCGCGGGCCGCGAGCGCGTGCTCCTGACGCGCGACGAGATGCGGCTGAAGGGGCTGCACAACGTGCAGAACGTTTTGGCCGCGCTGGCGGCGGGCCTCGCCTGCGGCGCTGACCCCGAGTCGATGCGCGAGACCGTGCGCGGCTTCGCGCCGGTCGAGCACCGTCTGGAGTGGGTCGCCGAGGTCGGCGGCGTCACCTTCTACAACGACTCGAAGGCGACGAACGTGGACGCGGCCGTCAAGGCGGTCGAGGCTCTGATGGACGAGCCCGGCCGGCTCGTCCTCATCCTCGGCGGCCGCGGCAAGAACGCGCCCTACGCGCCGCTCGCGCCGCTCGTCGAGCGGAAGGCGCGCGCCCTCGTCCTCATCGGCGAGGACGCCGACCGCATCGAGGCGGAGCTGAAGGGCGCGGCCGAGATCGTCCGCGCCGGCGACATGGCGGCGGCCGTCCGCCGCGCGCACGAGGCCGCGCGCCCCGGCGACACCGTCCTGCTCGCCCCGGCCTGCGCCAGCTTCGACATGTTCACCAGCTACGAGCACCGGGGGCGGGCGTTCAAGGAAGCGGTCAGGGAGATGATGAATGCAGAGTGCAGAGTGCAGAATGAAGAGGCGAAGACGCTTTAACTCTGCGCTCTGCGCTCTGACTTCCGCACTTGATTGTTATGGCGAGGAAGCTACAGGCAGACGAGTGGCTGTTCGCGGCCGTGGTGGCGCTGGCGTTGTTCGGCGTCATCATGGTCTACAGCGCGTCGGCCGTGGTCGCGGCCAGCGAGAACCAGAGCCAGTACCACTACGTGACGCGGCAGGGCGTGTGGACGGTGGCGGGGCTCGTGGCGCTGCTCGCGGGCATGCGGCTCGACTACCGCGTGCTGAAGGGCGGGCAGGTGGCCTACGGGCTTTTGATCCTGACCGTCGCGCTGCTCGTCGCCGTCTTCGCCTTCCCGCCGATCAACGGGGCGCGGCGGTGGATTCGCCTCGCCGGCTTCTTCTCGATGCAGCCGTCGGAGCTGGCGAAGCTCGCGCTCGCCGTCTTCCTCGCGCGCTTCCTCGAACGGCGCGCGGGCGAGGAGGGGAGCTTCCGGAGGACGTTCGCGCCGTCGGTGGCGGTGGCGGGCCTGATGGCCGCGCTGGTCGTCGCCGAGCCCGACTTGGGGACGGCGATGATGCTCGGCGTCATCTGCGTGACGATGCTGTTCACGGCGGGCGCGCGGCTGCGCCACATGGCGCTGGCGGCCGCGCCGGCGCTCGCCGCGCTGGCGGGCCTGCTGCTCTTCGTGCCGTGGCGCCTGAAGCGGCTCGTGACGTTCCTCGACCCGTGGGCCGACCCGCAGGGCGCGGGCTATCAGGTCGTGCAGTCTCTGCTGGCGGTCGGGTCGGGCGGCGTCAACGGGCTGGGGTTCACGGAGGGGCGGCAGAAGATGTTCTTCCTGCCGTTCGCGTACTCGGACTTCATCTTCGCCGTGGTGGGCGAGGAGCTGGGGCTGCTCGGCGGCCTCGGCGTGGTGGCGCTCTTCGCGCTCTTCCTGTGGCGCGGGATGCGCGCGGCCCTGCGCGCGCCCGACAGGTTCGGGATGCTGCTCGGCGTCGGCATCGTGACGGGCGTGGTGGCGCAGGCGCTCTTCAACATCAGCGTCGTGCTCTCGCTCGTCCCGACGAAGGGCATCCCGCTGCCGTTCATCTCCTACGGCGGCTCGTCGCTCGTCCCGACGCTCTTCTCCGTCGGCGTGCTGCTGAACATCTCGCAGCAGGGGAGCGTGACGGGCGCGGGGGCGTTCGCCGCCGAGGGGCGGAGGCGCGGTTTGGGGATCGAGCCGGGGCGGGCGCGCGCGGCGGCCCTGAAGGCGTTCGCCTTCCTCTGCGCCTCCGCGTCCCTGTGGTCGGCCGCGCGATGACGCTGCGGGTGCTCATCGCCGCCGGGGGCACGGGCGGGCACATCTACCCCGGCATCGCGGTGGCGAAGGAGGTCAGGCGCCGCGACCCGCAGGCGGCCGTGAGGTTCGTCGGCACGGCGAAGGGTTTGGAGACGCGGCTCGTGCCGCAGGCGGGATTCGAGCTTTCGCTCATTGAATCGGCGGGGCTGGTGAACATGGGGCTGGCGGCGCGCGTGCGCGGCTTGGGCGTCCTGCCGCGCAGCTTCGCGCAGGCGCGCAGGCTCGTCCGCGAGTTCGCCCCTTCGATAGTCGTCGGCGCGGGCGGCTACGTCTCGGGGCCGGTGCTTCTGACGGCGGCGCTGATGCGCGTGCCGACGCTCGTGATGGAGTCGAACGCGGTGCCGGGTTTCACGAACCGCGTGCTGGCGCGCTTCGTGGACGCGGCGGCCGTCTCGTTCGAGGCGGCGCTGCCCTTCTTCCGGGGCAAGGGCGTGGTGACCGGCAACCCCGTCCGCCGCGAGTTCTTTGAGGTGCCGGCGAAGGCGCGCGACCCGCGCGAGTTCCGCCTGCTCGTCTTCGGCGGCTCGCAGGGCGCGCGCGCCGTCAACGAGGCGGTGGTCGCGGCGCTCCCGCACCTCTCGGGCGTGCGCGACGTGCTCGGCATCACGCACCAGACCGGCAAGCTCGACTTTGAAAAGGTGCGCGAGGGCTACAAGGCGGCCGGGTGGGAGGCCCGCGCCGACGTGCGCGAGTACATAGACGACATGGTCTCGGCCTTCGCCTCGTCAGACCTCATCGTCTCGCGCGCGGGCGCGACGACGAGCTTCGAGCTGATGGCGGCCGGCCGCGCCGCGCTGATGGTGCCGCTGCCCGGCCAGCTCGAACAGAGGCGCAACGCGGAGGTCATGCAGGAGGCCGGCGCGGCCCGCATGATCCCGCAGGCCGAGCTTTCGGGCGAGCGCCTCGCCCGCGAGCTTTCGGCGCTCGTCGCCGACCCCGACCGCGTCACCCGCATGTCCGAGGCCAGCCGCGGGATGGCCCGCGGCGACGCGGCGAAGGCGGCCGTCGATTTGATGGAGAGGCTGGTAGACAGTAGACGGTAGAAATACAGACCGCCGGCGTGAGTCGAACGATGACGGCAAACATTCGGCCGACCGCAAAGACAAAGCCACTGGCTACTGACTACTGACTACTGTCTACTTGAATTTATGTTCCGTCGCATCCAGCACGTCCACTTCATCGGCATCGGCGGCATCGGCATGTCCGGCATCGCCGAGGTGCTCTTGAACATGGGCTTCCGCGTGTCGGGCTCCGACCTGCGGCGCTCGGACGCGACGACGCGCCTCGAAGCGATGGGCGCGCGCGTCTTCGAGGGTCACGCGGCCGGCCACGTCGGCGACTCGCACGTCGTCGTCCGCTCGACGGCCGTGCGCGACGACAACCCGGAGATCGAGGAGGCGCGGCGGCGCTCGATCCCCGTCATCGCGCGCGCCGAGATGCTGGCCGAGCTGATGCGCCTGAAGCCGCACACCGTGGCCGTGGCCGGCTCGCACGGCAAGACGACGACGACCTCGATGATCGCCTCGATGCTGGCGCAGGCGGGCTTAGACCCGACGGTCGTGGTCGGCGGCGTCGTCGGCGCGATGGGGTCGAACGCGCGTCTGGGCAAGAGCGACCTGATGGTGACCGAGGCCGACGAGAGCGACCGCTCGTTCCTGATGCTGTCGCCGACCTACGCCGTCGTCACCAACATCGACCGCGAGCACATGGATCACTACGCCGACATGACGGACGTGCGCAAGTGCTTCGCCGACTTCGTCAACAAGGTTCCGTTCTACGGCGCGGCGGTGCTCTGCCTCGACGACCCGCACGTGCAGGCCGTCATCCCCGAGATCGTCCGCCGCCGCATCACCTACGGGCTGAGCGCGCAGGCCGACATCGCGGCGCGCGAGGTGCGCTACGACAAGCAGTTCGGCTCGACCTTTCAGGTGCGGCGCATGGGCGAGCCCATCGGAGAGGTGAGTCTGCACGTGCCGGGGCTGCACAACGTCTACAACTCGCTGGCCGCGGTCGGCATCGGCCTCGAGCTGGAGCTGCCGTTCGAGACCATCGCCGGCGCGCTCTCGGCCTTCGCGGGCGTCAACCGGCGCTTCCAGACGAAGGGCGAGGCCGCGGGCGTGCTCGTCGTCGACGACTACGGCCACCACCCGACCGAGATCCGCGCGACTCTGGTCGCGGCCAAGCTCGGCTCGGCCGGGCGGCGCATGGTCGTTCTCTTCCAGCCGCATCGCTACTCGCGGACGCAGGACTTGATGGAGGAGTTCGCGCGCTCGTTCAATAACGCCGACGTGCTGATGGTCACGGACATCTACGCGGCGAGCGAAGACCCGATCCCCGGCGTCTCGGCCTCGGCGCTCGTCGGGGCCGTCCAGCGCTTCGGCCACAAGGACGCGCGCGCGGTCGGCTCGGTCGAGGAGGCGACGCGGGCCCTGCTCGAAGAGGCGCGGCCCGGCGACATGGTCATCACGCTCGGCGCGGGCAACGTCTACCGCGTCGGCGAAAAACTGGTGGAGCTTTTGAAGGAGAAGGAAGGCGGCGGGTGAGGCTCGCGCAACGCATGGCGGAAGAGGCGCAGACGAGGCCCGGGGGGGCGGGGCGCGACGCGCTGGTCGAGGAGATCGCGCGGCGCTTCGGCGTGCGCGCCGAGCGCGGCCGGCGTTTCGCCGAGCTGACCAGCTTACGCGTCGGCGGCGCGATTGACTGGGTCTTGCGGCCGGAGACGGAGGAGCAGGCGGCGGGCGTGGCCGGCGCGCTCGACGCGGCCGGCGTCGCGTGGCGCGTGCTCGGCGCGGGCAGCAACGTCCTCGCCGACGACCGCGAGCACCGCTACGTCGTCCTCTCGATGCGCGAGGTGAAGGGCGGCGCGCGGTTCGAGGGCGACCGCGTCTCGGTGAGCGCCGGCTTCTCGCTGCCGCGCCTGTGCGTCGAGGCGGCGCGGCGCGGGCTTTCGGGGATCGAAGGCTTGGGCGGGATTCCGGGCACGGTCGGCGGCGCGCTGTGGATGAACGCGGGGGCGTACGGCCACGAGATCGGTGAGGTGGTCGAGGCGGTGCGCGTCGCGCGCGGCGGTGAGGTGGTCGAGGTTCCCGGCGGCGAGGTCGAGTGGAACTACCGCCACACCTCTTTCCGCGAGGGCGAGTTGCTGCTCGGCGCGACGCTGAGGCTCAAGCCCGACGACCCCGAGCAGGTCAAGGCGCGGATGGAGGAGGCCAAGCAGAAGCGCTTCAGCACGCAGCCGCACGGCGCGCGCTCGGCCGGCTGCTTCTTCAAGAACCCGCCGGGGTCGGGCATCAGCACCGGCAAGATGATCGACGAGATGGGCATGAAGGGCGAGCGCCGCGGCGGCGCCCTCGTCTCGCCCGTCCACGCCAACTTCATCGTCACCGAGGGCGAGGGCGCGCGCGCCTCAGACGCGCTCGCCTTGGCCGAGGAGATACGCGAGCGCTTCCGCCGCGAGCACGGCATCGAGCTGGAATACGAAGTCGAACTCTGGGGCGCGGACGAGAGATTCGGGGAAGAGGGTTCCGGGCCTCGGGCGCCGGGTGGCGGGGAGAGCGAGCCGTCTTCCCCGACGCCCGACGCCCGACACCCGAAAGCCTCCGAGGAGGGCGAGTCGTGAGGGGAGAGAACACGATCACGCGGGGCGCGGGGCGCGGCGGCGCGGCGAAGGCGGCGCGGCGCGCGGCAGCGCCGGC
>DATMVI010000130.1:0-14550 GCA_035563275.1 Pyrinomonadaceae bacterium | reverse complement strand
GCACTGGCGCACGGCGCAGCAGCAGGGCCGCGCGGCGGCGCGCAACATGGCCGGCCGCGACACGGTCTTCGACGCCGTCCCCTTCTTCTGGACGCGGCAGTTCGACGCCGGCCTGCTCTACGTCGGCCGGGCCGCCGGCTGGGACGAGATCGTCTACCGCGGCGACCTCTCGGCGCACGACTTCCTCGCCTTCTACGTGAAAGGCGGGCGCGTCGCGGCGGTCGCCGGCATGAACCGCGACCGCGAGCTGGCGGCCGCCGAAGAGTTGCTGCGGGCGGGCCGGATGCCCGCGCCCGAGGAGCTCGGCGGCGGCTTCCTGAACCTTCCCGAACCGCCCCCGGAGGCGGGGCTGAGCGTCGCCGGGGGGGTCGGCGTCGGGCTGAACGCGAAGTGAGGCCGGGCGCAGTCAACAAACTATTCCCCGATAACTCGAAGGAGGCACGTATGAAACGTCTGGGCACCGCATGCCTGTCGCTGGCACTTCTCCTCTCGCTCGCCCTCCCGGCCTTCGCCGCGGGCCACGGGCCGGCCGCCCCCGCGCCGCACGCGGGGCTCGCCAAGCAGTTCGCCTTCCGCGAAGCCATGCGCAAGCTGTGGGAGGAGCACGTCGTGTGGACGCGGCAGTTCGTCGTCAGCGCGGTGTCCGACCTGCCCGACAAGGCCGCGGCCACCGAGCGCCTGCTCAGGAATCAGTCCGACATCGGCGACGCCATCAAGCCCTTCTACGGCGACGCGGCGGGCCAGAAGCTCTCGGCCCTGCTCAGGGATCACATCGTCATCGCCGCCGAGCTGGTGGCCGCGGCGAAGGCCGGCGACAAGGCCAAGTCGGAGGAGGCGGGCCGGCGCTGGAACGCGAACGCCGACGAGATCGCGGCCTTCCTGAGCGCCGCCAACCCGAAGGCGTGGCCCGCCGCCGAGATGAAGAAGATGATGCGCGAGCACCTCGACCTGACGACCGTGGAGGTCGTGGCCCGGCTGCGCGGCGACTGGGCGGCGGACGTGGCGGCCTACGAGAACATCCACACGCAAATCCTCCACATGGCCGACATGCTCAGCGCGGGCATCATCAGCCAGTTCCCGCAGAAGTTCGAGTAGCGCCGCCGCCGGCGGGGTTCGGGCGGCGCGGAATCATCCGCGCCTCGGGAGCGAAAGAGATGTTCTCTGGCAAAGCCGAAGGCTGGTGCGTCCCGGGGCGGCGAAGCCGGAGACCGTCCCGAGGCCCGGGGCCGCGCGCGCGGCCCCGGGCCTTTTCCCGCGCGCGCCGCCCCGGCGTCGAGGGCGCCGGAGGCTTTTGCCCTCCCCCGCGGACTTCTGTAGGATAGCCGCGCTCAACACCCACGAAGCCTTCTTCAGAGCAAACTTCTACTCCCGGGCCACGCCGGGCCTTGCCCCAGATGAAGTCTCCGATGATGAAAACCCCCGATGAAAACCTCGCCGACATCATCCACCAGATATAAGCATCAGGAGTAGAACGCCATGACAATCGCAGCGACCCTCTCTTCGGCGCCCCGCGACGGCGGCGACGGACACAGACCGTCGGGCGGCGCGTCCTCGCCGCACCCCGGCGGCGCGGGCGAGGCCCGCGACCCCGACCAGCCGCCCCACTACGGCCGCGCGCAAATCTTCTCCGGCCTCAGCGCCGAGGAGGTGAGCCGCGTCGCGGCCCACGCCCGCAGCCTGCGCCGCGCGCGCGGCGAGTTCGTCTACATGCCGGGCGACCGCGCCGACTGCGTCTACGTCCTGCGGCGCGGCCGGGTCAAGCTCTCCGTGCTCTCCGACTCGGGCAAGGAGATCGCCATCGACATCATCCAGCCGGGCGAAATCCTCGGCGAGTTCGCGCTCCTCGACGACGCGCCGCGCAGCAACATGGCGCAGGCGCTCGACGAGGTCTCGCTGTGGGCCTTCGACCGGCGCGACTTCACCAACCTCCTGATGACCCGGCCGAAGCTCGCCATGAGCTACATCCGTCTGGTCGGCAACCGCCGGCGGCGGATGGAGAAGAAGCTCTCGGACGTGACCTCGAAGACCGTCTCGGCGCGCGTCTGCGAGCTGCTGCACGAGCTGGCCGTGGACGGCCCCGAGCCCGCGGCGGCCGGCGACTGCTGCCTCGTCCCCCTCACGCACCACGACGTGGCCAGCCTCATCGCCGCCGCCCGCCAGACGACCACCTCCGTCCTCAACGACATGGAGCGCCGCGGCGTCATCGAGCTGGGGCGGGGCTGGGTGCGCATCAAGTGCCTCAAAGACCTCCAGACCTACGCGGCCGTGCCCTTCGCCTGACCCCGAACTTTTTTCGCGCTTATGTCAGCGGGCTGACAGTCGTGTCAGCCCGCTGACATACTCGCCGCGAACCTGCCCCCATAATCACCCCCGCATTCAGAGAGAACGTCGTCAGCCCTAAACGTTCGCCCCCGGAAGCGCCCTCGCAACCGTCGCCTCCGGCCACCTCCGCAATGCGTCCGAGGGGGAGTCGCCGCCCACGCCGGGCGGCTCCGCATCATCAGGCAAGGCATCAACGCGCAGCGCGCGGCCGCTCGGCCTTCTGAGCGCCCGCGGCCGGAGTTCCTAACATCTCCCGCGACCCCGCCGGAGGGGGAGCGAGGGGGCGCGGCCGGGGTCTGCCCGGGGCGCGCCTCACCGCAAAGCCCGCAACCGCACAACCGCATTCGAGCGACAACAGACCTTAACCACCAAGGAGAATCTACCCGCCATGAGAACGAACAGGAAGAATTGGAAGTGGACGTTCGGTCTCGCCGTCCTCGCGCTGGCGCTGACGGCGACGACCGGCCTCAACTTCGCGCCCCGCGCCGCGGCCGAGAGCGGCAGCAGCGACCTCGGCACCTCGCCCTTCGACTTCACCGACGCCGTCTACCGCTCGCAGGGCGTCGTGCCCGAGAACATCGTCCTGCGCGTCGGCGACGCGAGCCGCGCCGGCGACTTCGTCATCGACAACACCAACACCGACCCGCGCCGCCGCAACGTCCGCACCATCGAATCGACGCCGGGCACGACCGGCTCCAGCGGCCTGACCTACGCCAACATCTTCGGCGTCCTCAACTCGGCGGGCTTCGAGCGCAACGCCGCGGGGCAGTTGACCTCGCGCGGCGCGCAGGCCTTCGACACGGCCGAGCGCTTCCGCGTCTTCATCTTCCCGAAGGCGTCGAACGGCTCGATCCTCGACCCCTTCCTCCCGAACAAGCGGCAGGACAACGTCTTCGACACGCGCGACGGCTACTTCTCGAACGACCCGCTCGGCCTCTGGGTCGCGGTCTGGGTCGTCTACACGCCGAAGGCCTTCACCTCCTCGGGCCGCAAGGAGCTCGACCCCATCGCCGCCACCAACGGCCGCGACCTCGACGGCACGCCCATCCTGACCAGCCCCTCGCAGATCGACAACCTCGCCTCGAAGGGCTTCATCGAGCTGCGCACGCGCCCCGTGGACGACCCCGTCTTCCGCTGGGTCATCTGCCCGATCCCCGAAGACCCGCGCGACGGCTTCATCCGCCCCGACGCCTTCATCCGCGACGTGATCCGCCCGGACAACAGGCCGGTCTTCCCCGCGCTCGGCAACAACTTCCGTTGCCTGCGGGATACGGGCGACTGGTGCGACTAGGCCGCGTCACGGCCGGGCGCGCGCCCCTCGCGTAAGCGGCGCGCGCCGCCCGGCGCCGAACCGACGGCCCGCACCCCGCCGCGCGCGGCGCGTGAAGGGGGGAGGGGGTGCGGGCCCCGCCGGCGGCGCCGCCGCCGAGACGCCGACACACCGGGGGCCGGGACTCCGGCCCGATTCCACAGCAGACCGTGAAGCAGTCCGCGGACGGCTCCGGGCTACGGGGTCGCGGGACTCGTCTACATTTTTTCAGACCCTCAAGGTCGTCTCTGTGAGGACTCAGAAGGAGAACACGCCATGGCGAACATCTCGAAGATCGACAGAAGGGCGGAGAAGGAGAAGCAGCGGGCCGCGAGGAACCGCCGCGAGATCATCGCGGCCGGGCTCAGCCGCCGCGACATGCTTAAGATGGGGCTGCTGACGGGCGCGGGCCTGCTCGTCCCGATGTCGGGCCTGAGCGTGCGCGCGCGCAACAGCGCCGGCCACCTCCTCTACGACAGCGGCAGCGGCAGCGGCCCGAGCAGCCCGCCGATGACCCCGTGGAGCCAGCCCTTCACCCGCATGACGGTCAAGCAGCCGGTCGCGACGCTCAACCCGCAGCCGTCCGTCGTCCCCAACGCGGGGGCCGGCGAGGGTCGCACCATCGACCATCAGGCGCTCGCGCTGTTCCCGCCCGTCAAGTACTACGAGGTCGAGCAGCGGCTCTCGAACATCATCACGCACCCGGAGCTCGACCCGCAGCCGCTCTGGGGCTTCGACGGCCTCGTCCCCGGCCCGCTCTACGTCGAGCGCTACGGCCGGCCCGTCCTCGTCCGCAACCGCAACAACCTGCCGGCCAACAACGGCGGCTTCGGCAAGAACCTCGTCACCACGCACCTGCACAACGGCCACACGCCCTCCGAGTCGGACGGCAACCCGTGCGACAACTACGGCCCCGGCAAGTTCTACGACCAGCACTACCCGAACGTGCTCGCCGGCGTGCTCTCGACGCATCAGGACACGGGCGGCGACCTGCAGGAGGCGATGCACACGCTCTGGTACCACGACCACATGCACGACTTCACCTCGCAGAACGTCTACAAGGGGCTGGCCGGCATGTACCTGCTCTTCAACGACCACGACACCGGCGACGAGACGACGGGCTTCCACCTGCCGTCGTTCGGCGACGGCGTCTCGGACGACAGCAACTTCGACGTGCCGATGCTCTTCAGCGACCACCTCTACGACGAGGACGGCATGATCGCCTTCGACACCTTCAACTTCGACGGCGTGCTCGGCGACCGCTTCCTCGTCAACGGCAAGGTGCAGCCCGTCATGCACGTCCACCCGCGGCGCTACCGCTTCCGCTGGCTCGACGCCGGCCCGTCGCGCTTCTACCAGCTCTTCTTCACGGACATGTCGAACCGCAACCAGCGGATCAAGTTCCACCAGATTTCGACCGACGGCAACCTGCTGGAGCGCCCGGTCGAGGTCGAGAGCGTCCGCATCTCGGTGGCCGAGCGCGCCGACGTCATCATCGACTTCTCGAAGTACGCGGGCAAGACCCTCTACATCGAGAACCGTCTGGAGCAGGAGGACGGGCGCGGCCCCTCGGGCAAGGTGGTCGGCGCCGGTCAGGGCAACCTGATCCTCAAGATCGTCGTCGACCTGCCGCCCGTCGCCGACAACAGCGTCGACCCGGCGACCATCACCAAGTTCTACGGCCTGCCCAGCAAGACGGCCACGCCGCGCATCACGCGCACCTTCAACTTCGACCGCTCGAACGGCAACTGGACGATCAACGGCCGCTCGATGGACCCCGAGTGTCAGGAGGTGCGGCTCAAGGTGGCGAAGAACTCGGTCGAGCACTGGGTGGTCAACAACAGCTCGGGCGGCTGGCAGCACCCGGCGCACATCCACTTCGAGGAGTTCCAGTTCCTCTCCATCAACGGCGCGCCCCCGGCCTCGACGGGCCTCGTGCAGAACGGGCGCAAGGACGTCATCCGGCTCGAACACAACATGACGACCAAGACGTTCTTCCGCTTCCGCGACTTCACCGGCAGGTACCCGTTCCACTGCCACAACGTCGTCCACGAGGATCACGCCATGATGCTCATCTGGGAGATCGTGGACGGCCCCGGCGACAACAAGACGAACCCGTAACGGGCAGCGCGCGCCCGCGGCCGGCAGCGCGCCGCGGGCGCGGGAAAGGAGGGCCGGAACATGAGAAGCACGCGCAGGAGAACGCTCGCCGCGCTCGCCGGGGTCGCCCTGCTCTGCGGGGCCGCCTTCGCCCACGGCGGCCGGGAGAAGAAGCGGGTCAAGACGCCGCGCGAGAAGCTGGCCGAACGCAGCTTCCCGAACGTCGTCCTGACGACGCACGAGGGCAAGAAGGTCAGGTTCTACGACGACCTGATGAAGGACAAGATCGTCCTCATCAACTTCATGTACGTGAAGTGCGAGGGCACCTGCCCCGGCACGACGGCCAATCTGGTGAAGGTGCAGAAGCTGCTCGGGCCGCGCATGGGCAAGGACATCTTCATGTACTCGATCACGCTCAAGCCGGAGGAGGACACGCCCGAGACGCTCAGGCGCTACGCGAAGGCGTACAAGGTGGGCCCCGGCTGGCAGTTCCTGACCGGCGCGCCCGCCGACGTGGAGCTGCTGCGGCGCAAACTCGGCTTCATCGACCGCGACCCCGCGCGCGACGCCGACAAGTCGAACCACATCGGGATGCTGCGTTGGGGCAACGAGCCTTTGACCTTGTGGGCGGGCTGCCCCGGCTCGCTCGCGCCCGAGAAAATCGTGAAGGAGATCGGCCTCGTTGACTGGCCGAAGGCCGAAGGGGCCAAAGGAGGAGACAGATGAGGAAGCATCGGTTGATTACGGGGTATCTCGCCGTCGCCCTGCTGGCGGCGGCCGCGGCGACGGCGCAGGCGCAGGCGACGGCGGCCAACGTGGCGGCGTTCGCCGTCGGGCAGGGGCCGGAGGGCGTCGCCACGGACGGCACGCACGTCTTCGTGGCGAACCAGTTCGGCAACACCCTCACCAAGCTCTCGGCCGACGGCGCGGTCGTCGGCACTTACGCGGTCGGCCGCCGGCCCGTCGCCGTGGCCTTCGACGGCGCCTCGGTCTGGGTGGCGAACTACCTGAGCAACGACGTGATGAAGCTCGACCCGGCGACGGGCCTGCTCACCGGCACCTTCGCCGTCGGCGAGGGGCCGGGGGGCCTGCTCGCGGCGGGCGACAGCGTCTGGGTCGCCAACCGCCTCTCGAACACCGTGACGAAGCTGCGCGCCTCGGACGGCGTCACGCTCGGCACCTACGAGGTGGGCACGCGCCCCGTCGCCCTCGCGACCGACGGCGCCTACGTCTACGTCACGAACAACAACAGCGACACGGTGACGAAGCTGCGCGCCTCGAACGGCGTCGCGGTCGGCACCTTCAAGGTGGGCGACGGCCCGTTCGGCATCGCCTTCGACGGGGCCAGCCTGTGGGTCGCCAACTTCGGCAGCGGCAACGTGATGAGGTTGAGCACCGACGGGACTTTGCAGGGCACGTACGCGGCCGGCGACGGCCCCGTCTCGGCCATCCACCACGGCGGCGTCATCTACGTCGTCAACAACGGCGGCGACAGCGTGACGAAGCTGAGCGCCGCGAACGGCGCGAACCTCGGTTCGCTCCCCGTCGGCCGCAGCCCCATCGGCGTCGCGGCCGCCGGCTCCACCATCTGGGTAACGAACTCGGGCAGCAACACCGTCACGAAGCGTTGACCCAGTCCCGCGCGCCCGCGCCCGCCGGCATGTCGGGCCGCAGCGCAGGGGCGGCTTAATGGGAAGTCGCCCCTGCGCCGCGCGGGGTTCTCGGCAGCTCACAGGGAGGTCAGACATGAGGAAGAGGATGCAGGCCGCGCTCGTCTCGCTCGTCTCGCTCGCCGCCGGCGCGCTGTCACTCGCCGGGCCGGCCGAGGCGGCGCGGTGCGACGGCCACCACCAGTGTCAGCACAAGGCCGCGCGGCGGACGACCCAGAGGTCGCGCGCGGCGCGGCAGCGCGCGCGGCGCGACAAACGGCGGGCGGTCGCCTACGTCTGCCCGATGCACCCGGACATCCGCGAGCGCGCGCGCGGCACTTGCCCGAAGTGCCTGATGGACTTGGTGGCCGAGCCGCGCGGGACTAAGGCGGGAGAGCCCGAGGTCAAAGCGGCCGGGGCCCCCGCGACCGGCGGCAGATAAAGGAGAAGCGATGACACACGCACCGGCGATGGGGATGATCGGGACGCAGGAGCTGCTGATCATCCTCGTCATCTTACTGTTCATCTTCGGCGGGTCGCGCCTGCCGCAACTGGCGAAGGGCCTCGGCAAGAGCATCCGCGAATTCAAGCAGGGCGCGACCGGGATCGAGGATGCCGCGAGCCTCGCCGAGACGCCGGGCCGCCAACTCGATTGACGGCCGGGGGCGATGATGCGACCGCTTCCGGCCAAGTGCCTCGGCTTCTTAGAGTTCATCGGGACGACCGAGCTGCTCGTGGTGCTCTTCGTCGCGCTCGTCGTCTTCGGCCCGCGCAAGCTCCCCGAGCTGGGCCGCTCGCTCGGCCGCGCGCTCAATCAGGTGCGCGCCGCCGCCGACGACTTCAAGCGCACGTGGGAGGTCGAGGCCCTCACGGCGAACGACGCGAGCGGCTCGGAGGGGCGCGCGGCCGCGACGGCCGAAGTCCGTCCCGCGTCGGAGGCGGCGGGGGCGAGGCATGAGGATTGCGACCCGCCGGTTGCCGACTCCAAGCTCCCCGGCACGCGCCGCGCCGGGCCCGTCCCGCAGAATCGCCCGCGGCCGGGCGAGGTCTCAAGAAATCCCTTGACCTCGCCCGCGCGCTCGTAGCAGGATGTGGGCCACTCAGATGTCCAACCAGTGACACTTCCGCCCCGGAGTGTCCGCCCGTAGACACCGGCCCGCCGCCTCAACACTTGAAGACGGCCCCGCGTCCCGAAGCCTCGGGTGAGGCCCGGCCGCGCGCGAACGCTTAAGCTCAACTGCGAGGGTTGACATGCCGCACAGCCAGAGAAGCCACGCCCCCCGAACGGCGCACGTGCGCGCGCCCCGCCTGCTCACGCCCGCCAGCCTCCTGACGCTCGCCTTGCTGTTCGGCGTCGCGGGACGCGCCGCGGCGCAGCAGGCCGTCTCCTCGGCGACGCTCGGCGGGCGCGTCGAGGACGCGAACGGCGCGGCGGTCGGCGGCGCGGCCGTGAGCGTCACGAACCTCGACACCAACCAAATCCTGAGCGCGACGACCGACGAGGACGGGCGCTTCCGCTTCGCCCACGTGCCGGTCGGCGACTACCGGATGCTCGTCGAGTGCGGCGGCTTCTCGCCTTCGGGCGCGCGCCTCACGCTGGCGGTCGGTCAGGCGGCCGACGTGCGCGTCGCGCTCAAGGTCGGCGGCCTCGCGGAGACGGTCGAGGTGATGGGCGGCGCGCCCGTCGTCGAGGCCGCGCGCACGCAGCTCTCCGAGAACGTCATGCCGCGCGAGGTGGACGGGCTGCCCTTGAACGGCCGCAACTACCTCGACCTCGCGCTGCTCACGCCCGGCGTCTCGCGCACCAACACCGGCTCCGTCCAGCGCTTCGCCGAGACCTCGGCCGTGGCCGGCACCGGCGTCTCCTTCGCCGGCCAGCGCAACCTCAACAACTCCTTCGTCGTGGACGGGCTCTCGGCCAACGACGACGCGGCCAACCTCGCCGGCGCGGCCTACAGTCAGGAGGTGGTGCGCGAGTTTCAGGTCGTCACCTCGGGCGGCGTGGCCGAGTTCGGCCGGGCCTCGGGCGGCGTCGTCAACGTCGTCACGAAGTCGGGCACGAACGACTTCTCGGGCCGCCTCTACGGCTTCCTGCGCAACCAGCGCCTCGACGCGCGCAACCCGCTCGCGCCGCGCAAAGACCCGCTCACGCAAGGCCAGTACGGCGCGTCGTTCGGCGGCCCCCTGCGCCGCGACCGCACCTTCTTCTTCGCCAACTTCGAGCAGACGCGCAGGAACGACGCCGCCGTCATCACCATCAGGCCGGAGGACGCGGCGCTCATCAACCGCCGCCTCGACCATTTCGCCTTCTCCGGCCCGCGCGTCGGGACGGGCGTCGCCCCGGCCGGCTACGACGTGACCAACCTCTTCGCGCGCGCGGATCACCGCCTCGGCGCGGCGACGAGCCTCGCCGCGCGCTACAGCCTCTACGACCTCGCGGCCCTGAACTCGCGCACCGTCGGCGGCCTCAACGCCGCGAGCCGCGGCACCGGCCTCGACAGCCGCGACCAGACCCTCGCCGCGAGCGCCGTGACGACCTTCGGCACGCGGGCGCTCAACGAGGCGCGCTTCCAGTTCACGCGCAGCCGCCTCGCCGCGCCGGTCAACGACGCGGCCGGCCCGGCCGTCAACATCAGCGGCGTGGCGAGCTTCGGCACGGCCACCTTCTCGCCGACGGGCCGCGACACGGACCTCTACGAGTTCGTCGACAGCGTCACCTACCAGCGCGGCGCGCACTCGCTCAAGGCGGGCGCTGACTTCCTGCTCAACCGCCTGAACGTCACCTTCCCCGGCGCCGTGCAGGGCGTCTACACCTTCACCAACCTCGCCAACTTCCTCGCCGGCAACTACGGCAGTTTCCAGCAGGCGTTCGGCGAGGCCGGGCAGTTCCAGTCGAACCCGAACCTCGGCCTCTTCGCGCAGGACGAGTGGCGGCCGCGCTCAGACCTGACCGTCAACCTCGGGCTGCGCTACGACGCGCAGTTCCTGCCCGACCCGATCAGGACGGACGCGAACAACTTCGCGCCGCGCGCGGGCCTCGCCTTCGCGCCGGGGGATCGCAAGACGGTGGTGCGCGCCGGCTTCGGCCTCTACTTCGACCGCCTGCCCCTGCGCGCCACGTCGAACGCCTTGCAGCGCGACGGGTCGAGGTACGTCGTCGTGCAGCTCGGCCCCGGCGACGCGGGCGCGCCGACTTTCCCGAACGCCCTGCCCGCGCTCCCTCCGAGCCTGCCGACGCGCCCGAACGTCACGCGCATCGACCCCGGCATCGAGAACGGCTACAGCCTGCAATTCAACCTTCAGGTCGAGCGCGAGCTGCCGGGCGGCGGCTCGCTGTCGGTCGGCTACGCCGGGCTGCGCGGCAAGCACCTGATCCTCTCGCGCAACGTCAACGCGCCGACGCTCACGGCGGCCGAGGCGCGGCGGCTCGGCGTCGCCAACCTCGGGCGGCCCGACCCGCTCTGGGGCAACGTCGCCCGCTACGAGTCTTCGGGCGTCTCCGCCTTCGACGGCCTGCTCGTCTCGCTCAACCGGCGCGCGTCCTCGTGGGCGGCGGTGCGCGCGTCTTACACCTTCTCGAAGGCGATTGACAACTCCGGCAACTTCTTCTTCTCGACGCCGCAGGACAACGGCGACCTGCGCGGCGAGCGCGGCCTCTCGGACAACGACCAGCGCCACCGCCTCTCGCTGAGCGGCACGCTCGAAGCGCCGGCCGCGGGCGCGGGCGACTCGCGGGCGCGGCGCGCGCTCGCCGGCTTCCGCCTCAGTTACATCTTCACCTACGCCTCGCCCCTGCCCTTCAACGTCCTGACGGGGACGGATCGCAACGGCGACACGAACTTCAACGACCGCCCCGCGGGCGTCGGCCGCAACACCGGCCGCGGCTTCGACTACGCCTCGCTCGACCTGCGCCTCAGCCGCCGCTTCGCGCTCTCGGAGCGAGCCGGCGTCGAGTTCATCGCCGAAGGCTTCAACGTCTTCAACCGCGCCAACCTGCAACTGCCCAACAACGTCTACGGCGCGGGCGCCGCGCCGCTGCCCGCCTTCGGGCGCGCGACGGCCGCCGCCGACCCGCGCCAGATACAGTTCGGCCTGCGGCTCGACTTCTGAGGGCCGGCGGGCGGCCGCGGTTTGACAGGGCGCGCCCCGAATCTTAAAGTAACGCCACCCGCCGGGGCCGCCGGCGGGCCTTTCAAGATGAGCAGTCAGACGCACAGCCCCTACCGTTATTACTGCTACGACGCCGCTCTCCCTGCGCGGAAGAGTGCGGCGGCACGGCGGGGCTGTCGGCGCTCACGCGCCAGCGGGTAAAGGCCCGCAGACAGTTTTCCTCAGACCGGCCCACGCCCTTCCGACGCAGGAGGGGCGCGGGCCGGTTCTTTTTTTATTCACCCCGAGCGAGAAGGAGAGAGGCAATGAAGGAACAGGAGAGACTGCCGCCGCTCGGCGACCACGCCGACGCGCGCATGGTGACGGCGGGCCACAGCCCCGCGGCCGAGGATCGCCACGCCATCGTCCAGCTCGACCCCGACCACCCCGGCTTCCGCGACGCCGAGTACCGCGCGCGCCGCAACCGCATCGCGCGCCTCGCGCTGGAGCACAGCCCCGGCGGGCCGCTCCCCGAGGCGCCCTACACGGAGGAGGAGCACGCCGTCTGGCGCGCGATCCGCGAGGCGCTGGAGCCGCGCCACCGGCAGTACGCCTGCGCGGAATACCTCGCGTGCCTCGGCCGGCTCGACCTGTCGCGCGAACGGATCCCGCAGCTCGCCGAAGTCTCCGCGAGGGTTCGGGAGTTGAGCGGGTTCCGCCTTGAGCCGGTGGCCGGGCTGGTCGCGCCGCGCGTCTTCCTTGAGGCTCTGGCCGGCGGCGTCTTCCTCTGCACGCAGTACATCCGCCACCACTCGACGCCGCTCTACACGCCCGAGCCGGACGTGGCGCACGAGCTGCTCGGGCACGCGGCGACGCTCGCCAGCCCGCGCCTCGCCGAACTCAACCGGCTGGTCGGCGAGGCCGTCCGGCGGGCGCGCGACGGCGAGGCTCTGGAGCGCCTGTCGCGGGTCTACTGGCACACCGTCGAGTTCGGCGTGCTGCGCGAGGGCGGCGCGGTGAAGGCTTACGGCTCGGGGCTTCTGTCGTCGGCCGGCGAGCTGGAGGCGATGGGCCGCGCCGAGCTGCGCCCTTTAGACATCGAGGCCGCCTCGCGTCAGGACTACGACCCGACCGACTTCCAGCCCGTGCTCTTCTGCGCCGACTCGTTCGAGGCGATGTACGAAGCCCTGCGCGACTTCCTGCGGCGCTGAGCGCGGCCGCCGCAGCGCCGCCTTCGGAGGACGAGGTGCGGGCCGCCGTGGAACGGCTCCGCGAAGACCACGACTTCTTCATGCGCCGACTGGCCGCCGCCGTCGGCGACGCGCGCGACTTAGTTGCCGCCGGCGGCCCCGCGACGAGAGATCAACTCCGGCGCATCGAAAGTAAGGTGCTGGCCGTGTCGGAGCGGCTCGACGAGCACAACCGGCTCGAAGAGAGGCAGGTCTATCTCTGGCCGGGGGCGCTCCTGAGCGAAGGCGCGCGCGCCGAGCTCAACGCCGCGATGGCGCGCGAGATCGAGAACCTCCCCCCGCGCTTCGCCGGCGGCCGCGCCCCCGTCTGAAGCCCGCCGCGCCGCGAACCACCTCCCGCCCCCCTGTCTCACGGCCGCGCCGCCCACTCACCTGCCCGGCAGCAGGCTCGTGAGCGCGTCCTTCAGGCGCTCGGCGAAGCTCGCCGTCAAAGACCACGGGCTCGGCTGTCGCAGGACGTGCAGCGTGCCGCGCTTGTCTAAAACTTCGTAGTCGCTCGCCCCGTCCCGTTTGCGGTAGAACCTGATGTCGGCGGCGGCCCCGCCGACGCGCAGGCCCCGCAGCGTGATCTCCGGCAGCCACGCCGGCAGGTGCGGGTCGAGGAGCAGCAGGCTGAGCGGCGCGTAAGGGTAGAGGCCGAGGAGCGATTGCAGCAGGGTGAAGACGGCCGAGGCCGACCACGCCTGCGGCGTGTTGCCCTGCGGGTAGAGCGCGGGGAACGGGTGCGCGCCGTCGCGCTGGTGGCCGGTGAAGAGTTCGGGCAGGCGGTAGAAGTCGAAGAGGGCGGCGGCCTCGAACTGCGCGCGGCAGAGGCGCTCGACCTCCGCGCGCAGCCCGTAGCGCAGGAAGGCGAGCGCGAACGTGCCCTGCTCGACCGGCCACACCGAGCCGCGGTGGTAGCTGTGCGGGTTGAAGGCCGGGTTCGCCGACGAGAGCGTGCGGACGCCCCAGCCCGAGAAGAGGTCTTCGCGCATCAGCCGCGCGGCCGTGCGCGCGACCAGCGACTCGTCGACGATGGCGGTGGCGAGGCAGTGGCCGGGGTTCGACGTGACGGCCTTAATCTGCCGCTTGCGCGAGTCGAGCCCGAGCGCGAAGAAGCCTTCCGACTCCACCCAGAAGGCTTCGTTGAAACGCTTCTTCAGCTCGCCCGCCTCGCGGTAGAGGCGCTTCGCCAAGTCTTTCTCGTCGAGCCACCACAGCACCTCCGACATGTGCAGCTTGGCGAGGTAGGCGAAGCCCTGCTCCTCGCACGGCGCGAGCGGCGGCTCGACCTCGCGCCCCTCTTCGTCCACGAAGGCGTCCGGCGAGTCCTTCCAGCCCTGGTGCTTCGTGCCCTGCTCGGAGAGCGTCAGGTACTCGTAGAAGCCGTCGCCGTCGCGGTCGCTGTAGCGGTCGAGCCACGCGAGGGCGCGTAGGGCCGGGCCGACGAGCGGCCGGACTAAATCTTTGTCGCCCGTCCAGTGCCAGAGTTCGGAGACGGCGACGGGGTAGAAGCCCGAGGTCGTGATCGAGCCGTAGTAGCGCCGGCGCGGCGTGAAGTTCAGCGCCGCGAGCGGGCCGGTGTGCGCCTCGTGCAGCATCTTGCCGGGCTGCTCGTCGCGCCAGTCGTCGCGCGCGCGCCCCTGCATGGAGGCGACCACGGGGAGCGTGCCGCGCATCATGTCGGTCGAGGCGAGCGAAGCCTGCCACGCGGCCGTGAGCACGTCGCGGCCGTAGAGCGCGGTGTAGATGGGCAGGCCGGCGGCCACCGTCCACGCGCGCGGGCCGGCGTCGAGGTCGTGGAGGCGCAGCGCGACGAGGTCGCGCTTGGCCTGCTCCAGCGCGCCGACCA
>DATMVI010000129.1:0-4091 GCA_035563275.1 Pyrinomonadaceae bacterium | reverse complement strand
TCCGCGCGGCCTGAAGCCAGAGCCGCCAGACTCGACACGACGGCGACCAGTTCGGCCGGGTTGACCGGCTTCGGGACGTGCGCGTGGAAGCCGGAAAGGAGCGCGCGCGTGCGGTCTTCGTCGCGCGCGTAGGCCGTCAGGGCGACGGCCGGGAGTCTCCCGCCCTCGCGCGCCTCGCGCTCGCGCAAGCGCCGCACGAGCGAGTAGCCGTCCTCGTCCGGCATCCCGATGTCGGAGACCAGAACGTCGTGCCCCCCGCCTTCGAGCTCCCCCCACGCCTCGGCCGCCGACGCCACGGCCGTCACCCGCGCGCCGCGCCCTTCGAGGATGCTTTGCAGCAAGGCCCGCGCGTCGTCGTCGTCCTCGACGAGCAGCACGCGCGTGCCGGCGAGTGTCGGCGCCGGCCCGCCCCCCTCCGCCGCCTGCGCCTGCTGGGCCGCGGCTTCGAGCCTCGCCGACGGGGGCTGCGCGACGGCCTTCAGAGGCAGGCGGACGGTGAAGGACGAGCCGCGCCCCTCGCCCTCGCTCTCGGCCGTGACCGAGCCGCCGTGCAGCTCGACCAGATGGCGGACGATGGCGAGGCCGAGGCCGAGGCCGCCGTGCCTCCTCGTCGTGGACTGGTCGGCCTGACGGAAGCGGTCGAAGACGTGCGGCAGGAACTCCGGCCGGATGCCCTGCCCCGTGTCGCGCACGTTGACGACGGCCTGCTCGTCGGCGCGCCGCAGCTCGACCTCGACGCGGCCGCCGGCCGGCGTGAACTTCACCGCGTTCGAGAGCAAATTCCACATCACCTGCTGGAGCCGGTCGGGGTCGGCCGAGACGACGCCCACGTCGCGGCCGAGCATCGTGCTCAGGAAGACGCCCTTCGCCTCGGCCGCCGGCCTCACGCCGTCCACGGCCGCCTCGACCAGAGACCTGAGCTCGACGGGCCGCACGTCTATGCGGAGCCGGCCCGTGATGATGCGCGACACGTCCAGCACGTCCTCGACGATCTGGCGCTGCGCGCGCGCGTTGCGCTCGATGGTCTCGACGGCGCGGCGCGTCGCCTCCTCGTCGAAGCGGCTCGTCCGCAGCATCGAGGCCCAGCCGAGGATGGCCGTCAGCGGCGTGCGCAGCTCGTGCGAGAGGGTGGCGAGGAATTCGTCCTTGACGCGGTTGGCCTCCTGCGCCTCGCGGTAGAGGCGCGCGTTCTCGACGGCGAGCGCGGCGCGGCGCGCGAGGTGCTGGGCGAAGGCGAGGTCTTCCGCGCCGTAGCGCCGGCCCGACTCGGCCGTGACGAACGTGATGACGCCCGAGATGCGGCCGTGCGCCGCCATCGGCACGATCAGCGCCGAGGTGAAGCCGACCTCGCGCAGGATGCGCAGGTGCTCCTCGTCGCGCGCCGCCGCGGCCAGCATCTCGTCGGAGACTTCCGGGTACATCTCCGGGCGCCCCGTGCGGATGACGTGCGGCACCCCGGCCGGCGCTTCCGGGTCGTAAGGGTAGCGGTCGGCCAGCTCGTGCGCCCACTCGATCTTGGCCGGGTCGACGTGCGCGACGGCGAGCCGGCGCACCCCGCCGCCCTCGCCGATGATGTCCACGGCGCACCAGTCCGCGACGTGCGGGACGGCGAGGCGGGCGACCGCTTCGAGCGTCCGCTCGTAGTCGAGCGAGGAGGTGAGCACGGCGGCCGCCTCGGCGAGGAAGGCGGCGCGGCGCGTGGCGGCCTCGGCCTCGCCGCGCAGGCGGCTCTGCTCCTCGTAGAGCTCGGCCGTGCCGATGGCCGAGGCCGAGAGGTTGGCGATGGCGGTCGCCACCGTCACGTCCGTCTCGGCGAAGCGGCGCGGCTCGCGGTAGTAGAAGACGAGCGTGCCGGCCACCGCCCCGTGAATCCTCAGCGGCAGCACGAGCAGCGAGCGGATGCCCTCGCGGCGGTAGAGGTCGCGGCGCTCGGCGAGCGGCGTCAGGGCCTCCACGTCCTCGACGACGACGGGCGCGTCCAGCATCGAAGGCGTCTCGCGGTTGACCTCGATCCACTCGTCGCGGTACTGGGCCGAAAGCCCCTCGGACGAGACGACCTCCCAGCGCGCCGGGCCTTCGCGGTAGCGCCAGATGGCGTAGGCGTCGGCGCGCACGAGCCGGCCGGCGAGCTTGAGCGCGGCGCTCAGGACGGCCTCGGTGCGCGGCGAGCCGAGGAGCGATTCCGAGGCGTTGACGAGCGTCCGCAGCTTCTCCTCGGCCTCGCGCCGCTCGGTCACGTCCACGGTCGCGCCGAGCAGCCGCACGGCGCCGCCCGCCTCGAAGACGGCCTGCCCGTTCGTGAAAATCCAGCGCACCCGCCCGTCGGGGCGGACGACGCGCATCTCGGCCGTGTAAGGCTCGCCCGTGGCGAGCGCGCGCTCGATGGCTTCGCGCACGCGCGCGCGGTCTTCCTCGTGGATGAGCGCGGCGAACTCCTCGACGCTGCCGCCGAACTCGCCCGGCCTGAGGCCGTGGAACTCGTAGACGCGCTCCGACCACGTGACGCGGTCGGCCTTCACGTCCCAGTCCCACGTCCCGACCTGCCCGGCGTTGAGGGCGAGGCGCAGGCGCTCCTCGCCCTCGCGCAGCGCGTCCTCGGCCCGGCGGCGCTCGGTCACATCGCGCTGCGTGCCCCAGACGCGGATGAGCCGGCCGTGCTCGACGGTGCCGGCGAGGCTGTTGAGGAAGTGGCGCGTGCGCCCCTCGCGGTCTACCTCGACCGACTCGGCGTCGGCGAGCTTGTAGCCGGAGCGGATGAAGGCGCGCAGGTATTCGACGTTGGCCGGCTCGGCGCGGACGAGGAAGTCGCCGAGGCGCGCGCCGACCATCTGCTCGGCGCGCTCGAAGCCGTACATGCGCGCGGCCGCGTCGTTGCACTCGGCGAGGTAGCAGCGCTCGTAGAAGAGCGTGAGCTGCTCGTCCTCGGGGAGCTTGACCGGGACGGGCCGCTCGAACTCGAAGCGCCAGATGCCCTCGGAGCTGTTGGCGATGAAGGCGCGGTAGCGATCCTCGCTCTCGCGCAGCGCGCGCAGCAGGTCGTCCTTGGCGCGCCCCGAAGCCTCGGCCTCCTCGCGCGCGGCCTGCTCGCGGATGCGGCGGGCGCGCTCCTCCTCGGCGGCGCGGCGGTCGGTGATGTCGTGAGAGATGCCGAAGAGGCCGACGGTGCGCCCCGCGCGGTCGCGCACGACGCCCTTCGTGACGCGGTAGTCGGCGCGCCCGCCGCCCGCGCTGTGCGCGACGCCCTCGAAGACGCGCGTCTCGCCCGAGGCGAGCACCTCGCGGTCGGCCGCCATGAACTGGCGCGCGGTCTCGGGCGGGTAGAGGTCCGTGTCGAGGCGGCCGACGATCTCCTCCGGGGGGCGGCCGATGAAGCGGGCGCAGGCCGAGTTGACGAGCAGGTAGCGCCCCTCGGCGTCCTTGACGAAGACGGCGTCGGTCGTGCCCTCGATGACGGCGCGTATCACGCCGTCGCGGTCGGCGGGCGGACGCGCGGTCGTCTCTGCGTTGTCCGTGTCGCGCATGAGCGGTTACAGGCCGAGAGTCGTCAAAGGGTCGAAGGCGGCCGCGTACGGGAAGGCCGCGAAGATGTTAGCCGCCGCGCGCCCCCTTCGTCCAGAAGACCGTTAAGAATTGAGAATGGTGCGGCTGCGGGAGGAGAGTTCAGGGACTCGGGTGCGCGCCGTTGCCGAGGGGGGGCCGGGGCCGGAGGCTTGCTAAAGCAGAAGGGGGGCGTCGACTCGCCGCCTGCGCGCGGCGGCGAGTCGACACCCCCCTTCACACTTAACCGGTCGCTAGCCTCTGGCCGAGAGGCTGGCGACGACGGCGATGAGTTCGTCGGGCTCGACGGGCTTGGCGACGTGGGTCTGGTAGCCGGCCCGCAGCGCGCGCAGCCGGTCTTCGGCCCGCGCGTAAGCCGTCAGCGCCACGGCCGGCACGCGCCCCCCGCGCTCGGGCGGCAGGCCCCGCACGCGCCGCATCAACTCGTAGCCGTCCACGTCCGGCATCCCGATGTCGGAGATGAGCAGGTGCGGGCGCGCGCGTTCGAGCGCCGACAGCGCCTCTTCGACCGTCGTCGCCACGCAGACCTCCGC
>DATMVI010000128.1:0-2178 GCA_035563275.1 Pyrinomonadaceae bacterium | reverse complement strand
CGGCGCGCTGTGGCCGCCTCTGCCTCCGCCCGAGTTGCCGGCGTGCGGCGAGCCCGAGTTGTTGCCCCCCACCCCGCCGACGTGCCCGCGCGACCCGCCGCGGTAGCCGCGGCCGGCGTAGCCGGGCGACACCCAGAGCTGGTTGTGATAGCCGTGGCCGTAGGGCGACCGCCAGTAGGAATGGAACGGCAGGAAGGTGTAGAAGCCGCGGTGGGGGTGGAAGTACCAGACGCCGTTGAGCCGCGGGGCGAACGGGTTGCCGAAGAGGTTGTTGCCGAAGGAGGTGGCGCCGAAGACGGTGGCGACGTGGCGCGCCGAGACTTTCTCGTTGAGCTTCGCCAGCTCCTTGCCGCGCTCGCGGCTCCACAGGTCGAGCGCGTCGCGGTCTTCCTTCCTGAACTTGGCCTTCGCCACCTCCGGCGGCGCGCCCTCGCCCGCGCGCACGAGGCGGCCGCCCTTGACGAGCATCTCGTCGGCGCCGACCAGCGCGCGCCCCTTCAGCACGCCGACCTCGGTCACGCCCGAGGGCAGGACGTTGAAGCGGTAGATGCCGCTGCGGACGATGCGGACGCGCGTCTGCGGGGTCTCGACGAGGATCGAGAGGTCGGTCTCGCCGTAGCCCGTGGCCTCGACGACGGCGCTGCCGCGCGTCAGCTTCAGGCGCAGGTCTTCGAGCGAGGCGTCGGACAGCTCGAACTGTGCGCCGTCGCCCGCGCGCAGGTACGAGCCGGGGTTGAGTAGCACCTCGACGCGGCCGCCCGCGCCGGCGCGGACGGCGTCGCCGCTGTCCAGCTCGGCCGCGCCGGTGAGCGCCTGCCACGCGCCCTCGCCCTCGCGGTTGAACTCGACCCTGCCGGAGACGAAGTTGACGGCGCCGGCGCGCGCCGAGATGACGCGCGCGTCCCTGACCTGCGCCCGCGCGGCGGCGGCGAAAGAGACGGCCAGCGCGGCGAGCAGCGAAATCTTCAAAGCGTTTCGCATGGAGGTTCTTCCTTTGCCTGAAGTGAGCCGGACGGGAGACCAATCGTTTACCGACTCAGCATACCCCCGAACCGCGGGCGGCCGCAAGAGCGCGGCGCGGCGGCGCCGCCGCCCCTCGCCCGCGCGGGCTCCCCCGTTCAGGCCGAAAGCTCGCAGACGAGCATTTCCAGTTGGAGGCGGGGCGTGGCCCGCGAGGTCTTGATGGCGAGGTCGGCCTCGGCGATGCGGCGGATGCGCCGCGCCAGCTCGGCGGCGTCGGCGCGGCGCGCGGTGGCGAGGAACTCTTTGCGCTGGTGGAACGGCATCTTGACGACGCCGAAGACCTCCTGCTCCGGCGCGCCGCGCGACATCAGGTCTTTGGCGAGCGCGAGGCGGTGGTAGCTGCTGGCAAGCAGGCCGATGAGCATCAGCGGCTCGGCCCCGTCGTCGAGCAGGCGCGAGAGGGTTTGCAGGGCGCGCCGGCGGTCGCGCGCGACGAGGTGGTCGGTCAGCTCGAAGTTCGACAGCTCGCGCGTGCGGCCGACGAGGTCTTCGACCAGCTCGACCGAGATGTGGCCCGAGGGGAGCGCCGCCGTGGCCAGCTTCTCCAGCTCGGTCGCCACCTGCCGCACGTTCGGCCCGGCGAGCGCCACCGCCTGCCGCAGCGCCCGCTCGTCGGCCGTCGCGCCCAGCTTCCGCAGGTGGTCTTTGGCCCACGAGGCCAGCTCCGCGTCCTTCAGCTCCGCGAACTCGACGCTCGTGCAGGTCTCCAGCAGCGTCTTGCTCAGCTTGAGCCGCTTGTCGAGCGAGTCGGCGACGAAGATGACAACCGAGGTCTCGACGGGGCGCGTCACGTAGCGCGTGAGCGCGCCCTCGTCCGCCTCGCGCAGCCGGGCGAAGTCCGTGACGCGCACGACGCGGCGCGCGCCCATCATCGGCAACTGCTCGGCGGCCGCGATGGCCTGCTGCACGTCGGCCGAGGCGAGGCTGAAGCCCGACTCGTTGAACTCGCGCAGGGCCGCGCCCTTCAGCGCCGCGTCCGCCACGGCCCGCGCCGCCGCGTCGCGCAGATAGCCTTCGGGCCCGTAGAGCAGGTACAGCGGATCGACCCGCCCCGCCTTCAGAAAACGCCACAACTCCTCGCGCGTGATAGAACTCATAAGGCAGTAGACAGTAGTCAGTAGTCAGTAGACAGTAGGAAGACCTTCGGCGGCGAAC
>DATMVI010000127.1:0-7306 GCA_035563275.1 Pyrinomonadaceae bacterium | reverse complement strand
GCGCTACATCATCAACCGCCTCTCGGGCGCGCTCGTGCGCGACGGCATCACCTGCATCAACCCGATAGACGCCCTGCGCGCCATCAAGGACGGCTTCGAGCAGCACACCGGCATCACGCCCGAGCAGCGCGAGCGCTACCTGAACCTCATCTCGGCGGCCCGCAAGGAGTACGACGAGGTGGCCAAGACCGAGGTGCAGCGCGCCTTCGTCTACTCGTTCGAGGAGATGGCGCGCACGATGTGCAACAACTACCTCGACAACGTCGAGGCCTACTGCAACAAGGAGAGGATCAAGGACCTCATCACCGAGGAGGAGATGGAGCCCGACGAGCAGCTGATGCGCTCCATCGAGGAGCAGATCGGCATCTCCGAGAACGCCAAGAACACCTTCCGGCAGGAGATTCTGATCCGCATCTCGTCCTACGCGCGCAAGGGCCGGCAGTTCGAGTACACCTCGCACGAGCGGCTGAAAGAGGCCATCGAGAAGAAGATCTTCGCCGACCTCAAGGACGTGGTGAAGATCACGACCTCGGCCAAGACGCCCGACCCCGACCAGCTCCGCCGCATCAACGAGGTCGTCGACCGCCTCATCAAAGAGCACGGCTACTGCCCCGTCTGCGCCAACGAGCTTCTGACCTACGTCGGCACGCTCCTCTCGCGCTGAAGGGCGCGGGACGTGTCGGCGGCAGCCCGCACCACCGCCCGCGCCTTTCGAGTTCCGGAGGGGCGGGCGGTTCGCTCGACGGGCGGACGGACGAAGCGGGAGGCGCGCACGCGATGACAAACGACTCGCAGATTTCGGGGACGATCCAGCGCAACGACTGGTCTTTGCAGCGCAAGGGCATCATCGATCAGGAGCGCCACAGGGAGCGCGTCAAGGAGGCCATCCGCCGCAACCTCGGCTCCATCGTCTCGAACGAGGCGATCATCCTCTCGGACGGCCGGCGCACCGTCAAAGTCCCCATCCGCTCGCTCGACGAGTACAAGTTCCGCTTCGACCACCGGAAGAAGAAACACGTCGGGCAGGGCGACGGCAAGACGCGCGTCGGCGACGTGATCGCGCGCGAGGGGCAGGCGCAGGGTCAGGGGCCCGGCAAGGGCAAAGGCCCGGCGGGGCAGGACGCGGGGGCCGAGTATTACGAGGCCGAGGTCAACATCGACGAGCTGGCCGCGCTCATCTTCGAAGACCTCCAGCTCCCCTTCCTCGAAGAGAAGGCCAAGCGCGCCGTCCAGTCGAAGACCACCCGCTTCAACGAAATCCGCCGCACCGGCATCATGTCGAACCTCGACAAGCGGCGGATGATCCTCGAAAACATCAAGCGCAACGCCCGCGAGGACGGCGAGGCCCGCTTCGGCAACGTCCGCAAGGAAGACCTCCGCTTCAAGACGTGGGAGGAGGACAACCGCTACGAGTCGAACGCCGTCGTGCTGGCCCTGATGGACGTTTCGGGCTCGATGGGCGAGTTCAAAAAATACATCGCGCGCTCCTTCTACTTCTGGATGGTTCGGTTCCTGCGCACCAAGTACGACAACGTCGAGATCGTCTTCATCTCGCACCACACCGAGGCGAAGGAGGTCACCGAGGAGCAGTTCTTCACGCAGGGCGAGTCGGGCGGCACGGTCGTCTCCTCGGCCTACCAGCTCGCGCTCGAAGTCATCCGCGACCGCTACCGCCCCGCCGACTGGAACATCTACCCGTTCCACTTCTCCGACGGCGACAACTACTACTCCGACAACGAGGAGGCCGTCCGCCTCGCCGACGAGCTGATCCAGACCTGCAACCTCTTCGGCTACGGCGAGATCGGCGAGGAGGGCGGGGCCGGCTACCGCCGCTCCTCCGGCGCGCTGCTCTCGATCTTCAACGACCGCCTCAAGCGCAAGGAGCGCTTCGTCGGCGTCCGCATCGACGACAAGGAGGACGTTTACCCCGCCCTCAAGCAGTTCTTCGGCCGCCGCGGCGTCGAGGCTTGAGGGGGCGCGGGCGTACGCGATTTTAGACGCGCGCCGCGTGCCTTCAGTTTAGATTTGCGTCCCGCCCCGCGGACGCGCCGCGCCGCCGGCCGCGTCCGCTTTTTTTGCCCGCCCGCCCCCCCGACCCGCGCCCCCTCCGAGAATTCGTAGAACGCTCCGAGAACCACAGCGGCCGCGCCCGGCGCGCGGCGCGCGCCCCTCCCGAACGGCGCTTCGTTAACGCAACCCGGCGAGAGCTTTAGGTGTGAGCTGGCTCGACGCGTCCGCCGTTGGAATGTCTTTTGCGTTAACGGCGGCGAAGGGTGGTGAGCCTTCGCGGCGGGTCGCCCGCGGCCGCCTCTGACGAGAGGCGCGCGGGCGTCAACGACGGCGGAGGCCGCGCGATGCTCCCTCGCGCACATGGATGTGCCGCCCGCCGCAACGTCTGAAAAATTGAACTTCATGCTCGGCCCGAGCCGGCCCCGGCCGCGACTCGTGGGCCCCCGTGCGCCCGCTCGGCGGCCCGGTTCGGGCGACAGTCACATTCGGGAGGTTTGGATGAAGAACAGATTGAGAAGCTGGCTGGCGGGCGTGCTCTCGCTGGCCCTCCTGACCCTGAGCCTTTCGCCGGCGGCGCTCGCGCAGCAGCCGACCGGCGGCATCGAGGGCACGGTGAGTGACCCGCAGGGCGCGATCGTCCCCAACGCCACCGTCACCGCGCGCCAAGTCTCGACGAACCAGACGCGCACCACGACGGCCAACGACGAGGGGCGCTACGCCTTCTCGCAGCTCCCGCCCGACACCTACGAGGTGCGCGCCACCGGCGCGAACTTCAAGACCTCGGTGGCGCGCGACGTGGTCGTCGCCGTCGGCACCACCACGCCGCTCGACTTCGCGCTCGAAGTCGGCGGGGCCAGCGAAGAGGTGACGGTCGTCGGCACCTCCGAGGCGCAGGTGGATCGCGTCGACCACGAGGTGGCCGGCGTCGTCGGCGCGCAGCAGATTCAAAACCTGCCCCTGAACGGGCGCAACTTCCTCGACCTCGCGCAGCTCCAGCCCGGCGTCGAGACGGTGGCCGGCGGCAGCTTCGACCCGACGAAGGCCAACTACACCGGCGTCTCCATCGCCGGCCAAGCCGGGCGCTCGGCGCAGATCACGGTGGACGGCGGCTCGGTCGTTGACAACGTCGTCGGCACCACCACGCAGAACTTCTCGCAGGAGATCGTGCAGGAGTTCCAGCTCGGCATCTCGAACGTGGACGTTTCCTCCGGCGCTTCGGGGACGGGCACGGTCAACGTCGTCTCGCGCTCGGGCACGAACGAGTACCACGGCAACGCCTACCTCTACCACCGCGACGACCGCTTCGCGGCCTTCCCCGGCCTCTCGCGCCTCGACGCGGCCAACGGCATCCCCGCGGAGGCGCGGGCCGACCGCGTGCCGTTCGACCGCCAGCAGTTCGGCGGCACCTTCGGCGGCCCCATCGTGAAGGACAAACTCTTCTTCTTCTCGAACTACGAGCAGAACAATCAGGACGCCGTCGCGCTGCACAACGTCTTCTCGTCGCCGCAGTTCAGCGGCTTCACGCCGAACCCGTTCGACGAGCGGCTGTTCACGACGAAGGTGGACTGGGTGGTCAATCAGGCCAACGCCTTCTTCGCGCGCTACTCGTTCAACGACAACAGCCAGCAGGTTCCCTTCGCCCCCGGCACCGGCATCGTCCCGCGCGAGTCGGCCTCGGGCATCTTCACCTCGAACGACCAGATCGTCTCGAACGACACGCACGGCTTCGTCTCCGGGCTGACCTCGACGCTCTCGCCGAAGCTGACGAACCAGTTCATCTGGGCATACAACGACTTCGGCAACGTCATCAACCCGGCGACGCCCGGCACGGTCGAGCTGCGCGACTTCCCCGATCAGGTCTTCCGCTCCGGCACGAACTCCATCACGCCGCAGACCACCTTCCAGAACCGCAACCAGTTCCGCAACGACCTGACCTACGCGACCGGCAACCACACGCTGCGCTTCGGCGGCAACTGGGAGCGCTCCTCCATCACCGGCATCTTCGTCTTCGCCAACCCGGGGCGCATCCGCTTCACCATCCCCGCGACGGGCCTGAACACGGAGGAGGACTTCCTCAACGCGCCGGTGCGCGACCTCTCGCTCGGCGTCGGCGACGCGACGCTGCCCTTCAACACGCCCGAGGGCAAGACCGTCAACCACCGCTTCCAGTTCTACGGCAACGACAACTGGAAGCTGACCGACCGCTTCACGCTCAACTACGGGCTGGCCTACCGCTACGACACCAACCTCTGGAACCACGACCAGACGCGCCCGGCCGTGCTCGCGCCGCTCTTCACGGGCGGGACGGCGGCCCCGCCGCCCGACGGCAACAACTGGAGCCCGCGCGTCGGCTTCGCGTGGGACGTGGCCGGCAACGGCCGGACGGTCGTGCGCGGCGGCGTCGGCCTCTACTACGACACGACGATCGACAACCTGCGCCTGTTCGAGCGCGCCGACCTCGGCCCCGCCGGCGCGCAGCTCTTCCTCGTCGGCACCACCGTCCTCAGCGACCTCCTGCCGGGCGGCGACGGGCGCTTCGGCGACGTGCCGGGCAACGCCTCGGGCTTCATCACGGTCGGCGACCTGCTCAACATCCTGCCGCAGGTGCGCGCCGACATCGAGGCCAACGCGCTCAACTGCGACCTGCCGACCTCGGTCGAGTGCTTCGGCACCGTGTCGGGGCCGCTCTTCTCCAGCGACTTCGAGGTGCCCTACTCGATCCAGTACGCCCTCGGCGTCCAGCGCGAGCTGCCGTGGAACATGCTCTTGCAGGCCGACTTCAACTACCGCAAGGGCGTCCACGAGTTCCTGACCTACGACGTTAATCAGGGCGACAGCATCACGGGGCCGATCAACCCGCTCTTCCCGCACGCCGTGCCCTTCGTCGACTCGTCGGCCTACTCGACCTACAAGGCGCTGCTCGTCAGGCTCGACCGCCGCTTCGCGCAGGGCTTCCAGATGACGGCCAGCTACAGCCTGTCGCGCCTCAACGGCTTCGGCAACGACGCGCTCGGCCTCGGGCAGATCGGCACCGACCTCAACGACCTGCGAAGGGAGTTCGGGCCGGCGGCCCTCGACCGCACGCACCGCTTCGTCCTCAGCGCCGTCTGGGACATGCCCTTCTTCTCGCGCAGCAGCAACTGGGCCAAGCGCAACGTGCTCGGCAACTGGAACGTCTCGTTCATCTCGACGGCGTTCAGCGGCCTGCCCTTCAGCGCCTTCCTGCCGCACGACGCCGACCTCTCGGGGACGGGCACGTTCCTCTCGTACCTGCCGGGGACGCGCTTCGGCGACATCGGCCGCCGCATCACGACCTCGGATCAGTTGAACGAGCTGATCCGCGCCTACAACGCGAGCATCCCGACGCTCGGCATCCCGTGCGGGGCCGGCAGCCCGACGGGCCGCTGCGACGCCTTCGAAGACCCGCTCACCGAGCTGGGCGAGCTGCCCTCGGGCCTCTCGCTCGGCGGCGACTCGCTCATCTCGCAAGACCTGCGGCTGACCAAGCGGCTGCGCTTCACCGAGCGCGTCAGCCTCGATCTGATCGGCGAGGTCTTCAACCTCTTCAACGTGGCGAACTACCGGGACGAGGCCAACGTCGTTCAGGTGCTCGACGACGCCGGGACGGGCAGGGGCTTCCTCCAGCCGGCCTCGCGCGCCACGAGCGTCTTCGGCACGGGCGGCCCGCGCGCCTTCCAGTTCGCCGCCAAGTTCCGCTTCTGAGGCGGGAAAACTGAAGCGGGAGCCCGGCGGCTAAAGGCTCCGGGCCGGGGGCGGGAGACCCGTTTTAACCAATCTCCCGCCCCCGGCCCGCGGCCCCGAGCCGCCGGGCCGGCCGCCTCTTTCGCTTTGAGCCACGCCCATGCTCAGACGACACGCCCCGCTCGCGCTCCTCTGCCTGCTCTTCTTTCATTCGCCTGCGCTCGCGCAGCAGGGCCACTCCGTCCGCGGGAAGGTGCGCGACGCGGCCGGCAACCCCGTCGCCCGCGCCATCGTCGACCTCCAGACCGGCAACGGCACGCCCGTCGGCCAGACCGTCACCAACAACGAGGGCGACTTCCACTTCGGCGACCTGCGCGATTCCACCTACACCGTCTCCGTCAACTCGCCCGACCACCAGCCCGCCAGCGAAGGCGTGCAGTTCAGCCAGCCCGTCACCGACAACACGCCCGGCGAGACGCGCACCGTCGAGCTGATGCTCGCGCCCCGGCCGAGCGCGGCCCGCCTCCGCCCCGGCCGCGTCGCCTTCGCGCAGGACGTGCCGCCCGAGGCGCGCGCCGCCTTCGAGCGCGGCGCGAAGCTCTCCGGCGCGGGCAAGCCGGGCGAGGCGACCGCCGCCTTCCGCGAGGCCGTCCGCCTCTTCCCCGACTACTTCGACGCGCACTTCGCGCTCGGCGCGGAGCTGGAGCGGGCGGGCGACCTCGGCGGGGCCGTCGCCTCGTTCGAGAGCGCCCGCCGGATCAACCCGAAGGACGACGCCGTCTACGCCTCGTTCGGCGGCGTGATGATGCGCCAGCGCAAGTTCGCCGTCGCGGCCGCCGCCTACGCCGAGGCCGCGCGCCTCAACGCGCGCGACCCGCTCCACGCCCTCCTGCGCGGCACGGCCCTCGTCGAGCACGCCACCGGCCTCGCCCCTTCGGCCAAAGAGCGGCGTGAGGCGCTCGACGAGGCCGAGCGGTCTTTGCTGCGCGCCTCCGAGCTGAGCGGCGGGCGGATGCCGGCGGCGCACCAGCAGCTCGCGCGCGTCTACGAGCGGCGCGGCGAGCCGGGCCGCGCCGCCGACGAACTGGAGAAGTATCTGCGCGCCAACCCCGGCGCGAAGAACGCCGACGCCATCCGCGCCGCCGTCAGGACGCTGCGCGCCGCCGCGGCCGCGAAGCCTTAGATTTAGTCGTCCGCCGTCAGTTTCTTGTCTTTACTGACGACCGGCAACTGACGACCGCCCGCGAGGAAGTCGAAGCGATGAACCGACGCGCCGCCTGCCTGTTGCTCGCCGCCGCGCTGCTCGCGCCCCACCCCGCCGCCGCGCAGGCCCCGGGCCAGCGCCCCGAGGAGCGCGTGCCCGACCTCCCGAAAGACCGGCGCGATCAGGAGGAGGTCGTCCGCGTCAAGTCCGCGCTCGTCGAGCTGAGCGCCGTCGTCACCGACCGCGCGGGCAGGCCGGTCGCCGACCTCCGCAGGGAGGACTTCGAGGTCTTCGAGAACGAACGGCCGCGCGCCATCAGCTTCTTCTCCGTCGAGCGCGCGGGCGGCGAGGGCGCGCCGCCCGTCGCGACCCCCGGCGCGGGCGGCGCGA
>DATMVI010000126.1:0-10841 GCA_035563275.1 Pyrinomonadaceae bacterium | reverse complement strand
GCCGCTTCGAGCGAAGCGCCCGCGGCCCCGCCCGCCGGAAACGAAAACGCCAACGGGAACGCGCCGCTCGCGGCCGCCGCCGCCACGCTGGTCGCGTCGGCCGCCAGCGAGCCGGCCCCCGCCGCCACGGCCGCGCCCCTTAGCCTCCTGCACGAAGCCGGCGGGCTCAGTTCGCAGGGCCTCGACGCCGCGTCTCTGACCTTCAACGCCGCAGCCGGCGCGGCCGCGCCGCTCGCGCAGGAGGAGGCGCCGCCGGCGGCCACCAACTGCATCGAGGCCGACATCGTCGCCTTCGATCAGGTCTTCTTCTACAACCGCCTCGGCGCGTTCAACCCCGGCGGCATGATCTACGCCCTCCGGCGCGACGTCGTGGCGATAGACTCCTCGCTGGGCTTGATCGCCGGCAACGTCCAACTGCGCAAGGACAAGCGCCCGCGCCCCATCGTGCTCCGCATGCACGTGGACGGGTGCCTGAGGATTAAATTCCAGAACCTCCTGCAACAGACGCCGATCGACGGGCAGCCGCACACGCGCACCGCCTCGGCGCACGTCGACGGCCTGCAACTGGTCAACTCCATCCTCGACGACGGCTCGAAGGTCGGCAAGAACACGAGCAGCCTCGAAGGCCCCGGCGGCTCGGCCGTCTACACCTACCACGCGCGCCGCGAAGGCTCGCACCTCCTCTACTCGACGGCGGCGACGACCGGCGGCGAGGGCAACGGCGGCTCGCTGGCGATGGGCCTCTTCGGCGCCGTCATCGTCGAGCCGAAGGGGTCGGAGTGGTACCGGAGCCAGCTGACCGAGGAAGAGATGCAGATGGCGAAGACGGGGACGACCGGGGGCGGCCACCCGATCCTGAATTACAACGCCGTCTACCCGGCCGGGCACAAGTTCGCCGGCCTGCCCATCATCCGCATGACGCAGGGGGTTCAGATCGTCCACACCGACCTGAACGCCATCATCACGGGGCCGAACCGCGGGAACCTCCCGGCCGGAACCTACCCGCCCGTGACCGTCTCGCCCGAGCGGCACCAGCCCTTCCGCGAGTTCACCACCATCTACCACGACGAGATCAGGGCCGTGCAGGCGTTCCCGCAGTTCGAAGACCCCGTCCTCGAACACACGCTGCACAGCGTCCGCGACGCCTTCGCCATCAACTACGGCTCGGCCGGCATCGGCGCGGAAATCCTCGCCAACCGCTTCCGCGTCGGCCCGATGCACGACTGCGACGAGTGCCTCTTCGAGGAGTTCTTCCTCTCCTCGTGGGCCGTCGCCGACCCGGCGATGATCGTCGACCGCTTCGCCAACGAGCGCAACGCGCAGGGGCAGCTCATCGCGGGGCCGAAGGCGACGAAGGCCCTCTTCCCCGAAGACCCCTCGAACGTCCACCACAGCTACCTGAACGACCACGTCAAGTTCCGCGTCCTGCACGCCGGGCCGAAGGAGCACCACATCCACCACCTGCACGCGCACCAGTGGCTGCACACGCCCGACAGCGACAACTCGACCATGCTCGACAGTCAGGCCATCGGGCCGGGCAGCGCCTTCACCACCGAGATCGCGCACGGCGGCTCGGGCAACCGCAACAACACGCCGGGCGACGCCATCTTCCACTGCCACTTCTACCCGCACTTCGCGATGGGCATGTGGGAGCTGTGGCGAGTCCACGACGTCTTCGAGGTGGGCACCGAGATCAACGAGGACACGGGCAAGCCGGTCGAGGGCGCGCGCGCCCTGCCCGACGGCGAGATCCCGCGCGGCACGCCCATCCCGGCGCTCGTGCCCCTCCCGACGCGGCCCATGCCGCCGATGCCGACGGCCGCCTTCAAGGGCTACCCGTTCTACATCCCCGGCGAGGCCGGCCACCGCCCGCCCAGCCCGCCGCTCGACACCGTGGACGACGGCGGCCTGCCGCGCCACATCATCCTCGACGCCGAGGTCACGCACCACAAGGAGCACCTCGCCAACTTCAGCCTCCAGAAGGCGCGGCTCGACTTCGACAAGCACCTTGAGGAGGCCAACGCCAAGCGGCTGCCCGAGGGCGGCACGGCCGCCGAGTTGGCCGCCATGGCCTTCCACGCCGACCGCACGCACCCGAGCTTCAAGCCCGACGGCACGGCGGCCACCTTCATCACCAACGGGCGGCCCGCCGTCGCCGGCGCGCCCTACGCCGACCCGTGCATCAACGACGACGGCGAGCCCATCGGCAACCCGCGCCTCTACAAGGGCGCGAACATCCAGCTCGACGTGAAGTTCAACAAGGCCGGGTGGCACTTCCCGCAGCAGCGCATCTCGACGCTGTGGCGCGACGTGAACCCGACCCTGAACGGCACGCGCGCGCCGCAGCCGCTCTTCTTCCGCGCCAACACCAACGACTGCATCACCTTCCAGTTCACCAACCTCGTCCCGCGCGTCTACGTGCAGGACGACTTTCAGGTACGCACGCCCACCGACGTGATGGGCCAGCACATCCACCTCGTCAAGTTCGACGTGACCTCCTCGGACGGCGCGGCCAACGGCTTCAACTACGAGGACGGGAGCCTCAGCCCCGAGGAGGTGCAGGATCGCATCGCGGCCATCAACGCCGGCGGCGGCCTGCTCACCGGCTCGGGCGCGCGCATCCAGCTCGAAGCCGAGCCCCACCCGTTCTTCGGCGCGGGGCCGGACGAGAACGGCGACGGCCGCCCCGACTGGCTCGGCGCGCAGACCACCGTCCAGCGCTGGTTCGCCGACAAGGCCCTGAACGCCAACGGCAACGACCGGACGCTGCGCACCGCCTTCACGCACGACCACTTCGGCCCCTCGACCCACCAGCAGGTCGGCCTCTACGCCGGCCTCGTCATCGAGCCGCAGGGCTCGGTCTGGCGCGACTCGGAGAGCGGGGCCATCTTCGGCACGCGCGACGACGGCGGCCCGACCAGCTGGCGGGCCGACATCCTGACGCCGAACGAGGCTTTCAGCTACCGCGAGTTCCTGCTTGAGTTCGGCGACTTCCAGCACGCCTACAAGGCGGGGGGCGGCATCGACGCCGCGGGCCGCCCCGTGCCCGACCCCGAGGCGGCCATCAACCCGCCCGCGAAGGAGGAGGCCGGGCTGCCCGACCTGCTGCGGAAGATGGATAACTGCCCCGGCACGTCGGCCGCGCCGCCCTGCCCCGAGGCCATCGCGGCCAACGACGTCGGCATGATGGTCGTCAACTACCGCAACGAGCCCGTGGCGCTCCGCGTCCGCGAGCCGGGAACCAACGTGCAGGCGGCCGGCGCCGCCGGCGACCTCTCGCACGTCTACCGCTCGAACGTGAACCGCGCCGACGACCGCTTCGACGAACAGCCGCTCTTCTACCCGCCGCTGTCGAAGGACGTGCGGCCGGGCGACCCGTTCACGCCGCTGCTGCGCGCCTACGCCGACGACCGCGTGCAGATCCGCATCCTCGTCGGCGCGCACGAGGAGGGGCACAACTTCTCGGTCAACGGCATCAAGTGGCTCTTCGAGCCGTCGGAGCCTAACTCCGGCTTCCGCAACTCGCAGATGATGGGCATCAGCGAGCACTTCGAGTTCGTCGTGCCGCGGCTGCCCGGCCACACCATCGGCTCGTTCGCCGACTACCTCTACCGGCCGGGCACGGCCGTCGACGACCAGTGGACGGGGCTGTGGGGCATCATGCGCGCCTACAGTCAGGCGCAGCCCGACCTCCAGAAGCTGCCGAACAACGAGGCGGGCTTCGCCCCGGCCATCACCAACCCCGGCGACTGGGACGGCGTCTGCCCGGTGGGCGCGCCGCCCCGCAACTTCGACATCACGGCCAAGCTGGCGCGCGACATCCTGCCGCAGGGCACGCTCGTCTACAACAAGCGCACCAATCAGGGCGGCGCGCTCCACGACCCGACCGCGATCATGTACGTCTACACCACCGACCTCAACGCGAGCGGCATGCTCAAGGCGGGCGTCGGCGTGGAGCCGCTCATCCTGCGCGCGAAGGCCGGCGAGTGCATCAAGCTGACGCTCAGAAACGGCCTGCCCAACGCGACCCCGCCCGACCTCAACGGCTTCAACACGATGCCGATGATCGTCGAGAACTTCAACGCCAACGACGTGAAGCCGTCGAACAAGGTCGGCCTCCACCCGCAGCTCGTCTTCTACGACGTGACGCGCTCGGACGGCATGAACGTCGGCTTCAACCCCGTGCAGACGGCCGCGCCGGGCGGCACGGAGGTCTACCAGTGGTACGCCGGCGAGATGCAGATCAGCTCGGCCGGCGTCGGCACGGGCGTCCCCATCGAGTTCGGGGCCACCAACCTGATCTCGTCCGACCCCATCAAGCACTCGAACAAGGGGGCCATCGGCTCGCTCATCATCGAGCCGGCGACGGCCTCGTGGACGACGGACGCGGGCACGCGCGCCGAGGCCACCGTCACCTACACCACGGAGAACAACACGACCGCGACCTTCCGCGAGTTCGTGCTCCTCTTCCAGAACGACATCAACCTGCGGCGCGGCGCGGTCGCCAACGAGTGCACGCCCTCGCCCTGCGACGCCGCCAACGGGCAGGCCGTGCCGAACACGGCCGAGGCCGAAGACCCCGAGGACTCCGGCCAGAAGGCCCTCAACTACCGCACCGAGCCCCTGTGGAAGCGGCTCGGGTTCGAGCCCGACAAGCCGCTCGACGAGACGCGCGAGGAGATTTTCACCAACGCGCTGCACAACTCGCAGGTCGGCGGCGACCCCGTCACGCCGGTCTTCACGGCCGCGGCCGGGCAGCCGGTGCGCATCCGCGTGCTGCAACCCGGCGGCCACGCCCGCAACGGCGTTTTCGTCCTGCACGGCCACATCTGGGAGGAGGAGCCTTACGAGAACGGCTCCCGGAGACTCGGCAGCAACCCGCTCTCCGAGTGGAAGGGCACGCAGGGCGGCCACGGCCCGTCGAACCACTTCGACGTGCTGCTCAAGAACGGCGCCGGGGGCATCTTCCGCGTCACCGGCGACTACCTCTACCGCGACCACGCCTCCTTCGGCTTCGACGGAGGCATCTGGGGCATCTTCCGCGTCGCGCCGTAAACGACGCGGGGGAAGGCTCGTCAAGACGGCGAAGGGCGGCGGCGGGTATTCCCGCCGCCGCCCTTCCTCTTATGATTCGCCGACACCTTTTATCCGATTATTTGCTGACACGGGTCGGCCCCCGGCGGTGTTTACTTTTTCTGAAGGCACAGCTCCGCCGCCGACACCGACGCGGCACGAGGAGAACGATTCCTTGAAGAGAATCCACTTCGTCGCATTCATCTTCGCCCTCGCGGCGATCATCCCGGCCGCGGGGCAGCGGCCGCGGCAAAGGCGGCGGACGCCCGCGGCGCCCGCCGTCACGATGCGGCTCGACTACGCCGGGGCCGAGGCGCTCCTCGACGCGCTCGGGCGCGACTCGCTCTCCGACGCCGACGTGGACGGACTGCTCCGCGTCGCCGGCCTGCGCGCGATGGTCGATAACGTCACCAGATTCATCCCGCACGTCGGCGCGCGCGAGTTCCGCGAGGAGATCAAGACGTTCGCGCGCACGAAGAAGGGCGGGCGCCACGGCCGCATCTTTCAGCTCGACGACGCGTGGCGCGAGCGCTCGCGCGTCCGCGACCTCGTCAGGGCCGTCCGGGCCGACGAGCGCCGGATCGTGGGCGAGACGATGGCGCAGCTCAGACCTTACCTCCCCGACACCGGGCCGCTGCCGATCACCGTTTACTTCGTCGCCGGGGGCGTGTCCGACGGGTTCGCCTTCGAGCACGACCCGAAGTCGTTCTACGCGAACCTAGTGAGGGCCGGCGGCGACCGGGACGGCGTGGTGGCGAACATGGCGCACGAGGCCTACCACGCCGCGCAGTTCGCGGCGCAGCGGCGCGCGGGCGTCGACGCGCACTGGGTGACGAACGAGAAGATGCCGCCCGCCGAGCGCGTGCTGGCGGGGACGCTCTCCGAGGGCACGGCCAATTACGCCGCCGACCCGACGCGCACGAAGGCCGCCGGGCCGTACGTGGAGAGCGCGCGCGAGCGTTACCGGCGCAACGCCGAGCCGGCGCGGGTCGCGGAAAACTTCGCGCTGTTCGACTCGGTGCTGAAGGGGCTGCGGGAAGGCCGGATGAAGTGGGAGGAGGCGTACCTGAAAGGGTTCACGCGCGACGGCAGGGAGAACGACGACCGCTTCTACTTCGTCGGGTACGAGATGGCGAAGGCGCTCGAACGACACTGCGGCCGGCGGTGCATCGGCCGGCTGTTCGAGCAGCCGCCCGCCGAATTCTTCCGCCGTTACGTCGCGCTCTACCGCACGCGCCCAGAGATCAGGGGCCGCTTCTCGCGCGAGACGGAAGAGTTCGTCTTCTCGCTCCGGTGAGGGGCCGGCCTCGGCCGGGGCGTCTCGGCATCGGGGACTGTTGAGGCGCCCTCCCCCGGCGACGCCGCCGCCTTCAGCGCTCGTTGGAGGCGTAGATGGCGTAGATGATGAGCACCGCGACCGCGATGCCGACGCCGACGCCGATGGCGATCTTCGTCCCGGTCGAGAGGTTGTGGCCCTGCGCCTTTTTGACTAGCGGGTAGGAGACGGTCGTGGTCTTGCCCTCGCGGTCGGTGACGGCGAAGGAGTCCGCGCCGGCCTCTCTCACGTAGCCTTCGAGCTTGGCCCCGTCGCGCAGCTCGACCCTGATGCGCGCGTCCGCGCCCGTGCCGAGCTTGTTGATGCGGGCGCGCACCTTCGCGGCGCGTTCCGTCTCCTTCTCGGCCCTCGTCTTGGCGAAGGCGGGGACGGCGGCCGCCTGCAAGAGCAGCGCGGAGAGGACGGCGCAGCAGACTTTTTTCAGCATGCTTTTTTCATTCTCCCGTGCGGGTTTCGGCGGCGGACTGACGCGCCTTCGGACTGCCCGGCGCCCGGCGCGCGTCCGCGTCGTGCCGGGTAAGCGAAGCGGCGGCGCGGCCGCGTGCGGGCGCGCACTATAGCACCACCCGCCCGCCGCTCCAAGACTTGCGGGGCAGCCTCGGCGGCGCCGCCGGGGTCAACTCCCCGAAGCCCCCGGCCGGCCGCCGAAGCGGCGCAGCAGCAGCTCGAAGCCCGGCGCGTCCGACGCCACGATGCGGCGGTAACGCTCCATGCCGGCGCGCAACTCCTTAGAGGTCGCCCCTTCGGCGACCCGCCTCTCCACGTCCGCCATGCTCAGCTCGCGCGCCACCGCGCTGTGGTAGACCCACGACAGGTAAGTGCTCTCGCTCCACACCGCCTGATGCACGCCCCGCCCGTCGCGCGTGAGGAGCGCGAGGAGGTGCTCGCGCCCGTCCACCACGACGTTGACCCACTGACCCGGCCAGCGTTCGATGACGGCGCGCCCTTCCGGGTGGACGAAGACTTCGGCCTCGCGCACCGAGGTCGGCTCGTACGCCTTGACGGCGACCAGAACGCCGCGCGCGGCGGCCGCCTCCGCCTCGGGGCGCAACTCCTCCAGCGGGGCGGGGAAGGCGTCGAGCAGGGCCACGCGCTCGGCGCGCTCCAGCATCCGGCGGCAGCGCTCCAACACCTGCTCGCGCGAGCGCAGCTGGTAAACGCGGTCGTCGGCCGGCACGCTCTGCAACTCGGCGAGGGCCGCGGCCGCGCGCTCGCGGCTCTCGCGGAAGCCGCGTTCGAGCAGCCCGAGCAACTCCTCGGCCGGGACGGCGTGGCACACGCGGTTCGCGCCGTCGTCGACGAGGACGGCCCCCTTCGCCTGCAACGACTCGATGGCCTTGTAGACGTTGGCGGCCGGCTTGCCGAGCACCTGCGCGACGCGGTAGCCGGTCATCGGCGGGTTCTGCGCGAGCGCGGTGTAGACCTCCGCCTCAAGGCCGTTGAAGCCCAGCCCGACGAGCGCACGGACGCAGTCCGCGGCGCTCACGGCGCGCCCGCCCCCGCGCCCTTCGCCGCCTTGAGCGGCGCGAACGCGACCCGCTTGTTGCCGTAGTCGAAGACGACGCGGAAGGCTTGCAGGAAGCCCGCGCCGATGTTGCCCGTCGAGTACACGTCGGAGAACGCGCCCTCGCCCGCGCTGGCGAACTCGACCTCCGGCGACTCGAAGCGGTGGCCGGCCAACTCGAACCACGCCAGCTTGCCCGTCCGCGAGGCGCGCGACCCGCCGACGCCGCCCGACCGGCTGGCGCGCGTCTCGCGGCCCGCGAGCAGGTTGAGGCGCTCGACGGCCGGCGCGTGGATCGAGACGGTCGCGCCCGACCCGGTGTCGAGTTTGAAGAGGCCCTCGCGGTCGCCCTCGAAGCGCGCGCGCACGGCCGGGTTGCGGCCGCTGAAGAACAACTCCTGCCACGCCGCGCCCTCAAGGCGGTAGCGGGCCGGGTCGTGAAGGGCGACCGCTTCGTTCGAGATGTCTATCTCGACGACGGAGCGCGCGAAGAGGTCGCGGCCGCAGATGCCTCCGATGGGGACGCCGAAGGCCTGCGTCAGGAAGGCGAGGTCGAGTTCCAGATAACGCGTGCGCGTGATGGTCAAAGGGCCGAGCCGGAACGGCCCGCCCATGCGGAAGCGCGCCTTCGTCGTCCCGGCCACGCCGACGGCGACGATCTCGCCGACCGCCGGCATCCCGAGCTTGTCGGCCGCCTGCTGGTCGATGACCATCGTGCCCGCCCCGCTGTCGAGGATGAACCAGCCGGCGTCCTTCCCGTCGACGAGCGGGTGGACGAGGAGGTGGCCCGACCGCGTGCGCCGCGCCTCGACGCGCGCGGGCGCGGCGGCGTCCCAACGCGTGTCGGGCGGGCGCGCGGTGACAGGCTCGAAGCGCGCGAGCGAGCCGGCCGGCGCGGGCGCGAGCGCGCGCAGCTCGAAGACGCTCGTCGTGCCGCCCACCGTGCGCGTGAGCCGGTGGGGGAAGCGGAAGCCCAGCACCTCGCGGTAGTCTTCGAGCAAGAGGACTTCTTCGCCCCCCAGCCCGCGGCGCGCCACCCTCTTCGGCAGCCACGTCGCGCGGTCGACGAAGACCGTCGCCTCCAGCACGCCCCGCTTGAGGTTGAGTTTGAGCGCGACCTGCTTGTCGTCGGTCTGCGCCGCGTCGAGCGAGACGGCGTAAGGCCCGTCCTCGGCCAGCCAGCGGCCCGAGCGGATCCACGAGTCGAACTGCGTGACCTCAAGGTCTTCGAGTTCGAGCGGGCGCGGCATCCCCGACCAGTCCACCTCCCAGCCCGTCCGCCCGTCGAAGCCGGTGGTGCCCCCGAGCGGCCCGTCGATGTCGGTGCGGAATTGGCCCTCGGGCGCGAACAGGAGCGTGAGCTTCGAGTCGAGGCCGCGGACGCGGGCCGTGCCCTCCGCGGTGATGCCGTGCTTGTAACTTCGCAGCCGCTCGTAGCCGACCGCCGCGCGGACGCGCGCGAGCGCCTCGGCCGCCGTCGGCGCGCCCTGCGCCGTAGCGCCCAAAACCGCCGCCGGCGCCAGCGCCGCGGCGAGCAGGTATGCGACCCAGAAGGCCCGTTTCGTTTGCGTCTTCACCTTTGAGTGCCGCCCTTCGAGATATTAGTAGCCGGGGCTACTAATATCTTCCCGGCGCGTAGAAGTCAAGGTCAAGATGCCGCCGAAGCGTCTCGAAGGAGGCCGGCGCGGCGTCACCTGCGCCGCCTCAGAAACAGGAAGAGCAGGACGAGCACCGCCGTCAACAAGAGACTGCCCGGCCAGAGGAAGAAGCCGCGGTCGCCGCTGTAGCCGCCGACGACGCAGGCCGTTTGCGGGAGCGCGAGCGCCAGAGTTGAGATTGTCAACAGCCTCATAAAGTCTTAACCTCTCATGCTTCGTTTCGGTACGAACAATTCTTGGTGAGCACGGCGAGTGCAGAAAGCGTGCCAGCCTCCGCGCCCGAGGACAGAAACAGAGTCGCCGAGGCGCGGGCGCGCGTCGCCGCAAAACTCTTCGCTTGACTCTGTAGACGACTACAGGGCTTATCATCGTTTCGGTCGGGCGGCATGAAAGTGGGGCGATGTAGACAAGCCGGGCGGCGTGTGTTAATTAAACGGGCAAAGTAAAAAACCGTGGCGTGTAAGCTGATAAATTTTGGTCTCGCCTTAATTCTCGTGCTGGGCTGCCGGGGCGGCGCGCTCGCCGCCGTGGCCTGCCCCCACTTGGATTGTCGGGCGGCGGCCGCGCCGGAAGAGGCCGAAACTCACGGCGGGCATTTGTCCGCCGAAGCGCACGAGCCGGCGGCCCCGGAAGAACAGACCGCCCGCGCGCGACCCCGGGATTGTCACGCGGCAGAGCCGCCCGCCGGCGAACGTCAACGGCCTGAGTCCGAAGCTTCGAAGGGCTTCGCGTCGGCCCCGCACGAGACTTCCTGCTCCCACTGCGCGGGCCGGCGCGAAGCGCCGCCGTCTACGAAGTTCGAGCGGCACGCGGAGTCGGGCAGGCAGGCCGAGAAGGACTCGGCCGCGCACGTCTCCGGACACCTTCCGCCGCCTTCGCGCGCCTTCGTCAGGGAGATCAGGCCGTCGCAGCACGCGCCCCCCGACGGCCCCGAAAGGCATCTCCTCCTCAGCGTCTTCCGCCTTTAGACCCGCCCGCGGGCCGCGGCCGAAGTGCGCCGTCGCCCCGCCCCCGCTTATCTTTCAGTAAGACGCTTTTCAGAAGTCGGGCCGCGACCGAGCCCTCACCCGAGGCGTCCGCGCGGGCCTGTTTCTGTTACCAACGGGGAGGAACGTATGAACCACTCTCGGCGCTTGAGGGCGTTGGCCCGCGCACCGTTCGGCGCGCTCGCCGTCGCCGCCGCGCTGCTCGCGTGGGCGGGGCCGCGCGCGCTCGCGCAGCACGAAGGACACACCACGCCGGCGCGGCAGGCGACGCCCACCCCGACGCC
>DATMVI010000125.1:0-8826 GCA_035563275.1 Pyrinomonadaceae bacterium | reverse complement strand
TCACCTCGGGCGAGATGCTCTTGCCGAGGTTGGCGGCCTTCTCCATCGAGGCGCGGACGTTCCTGACGAGCGCCTCGACTTCGAGCGAGCGCTCGGGCGCGGCCGGCTCGGCGACGACGGCGAGGCGCGCGCGCAGGTACTCGCCCGTGTCCGTGACCTCCTCGACGTGGGCGCGCGTCAGCCCCTGCACGAGGATGCGGATGCGGCCGTCGGGCAGCTTGAGCATCCGCATGATGACGGCCACCGTGCCGGTCGGGTAGAGGTCTTCGCCGCCGGGCTCCTCCTTGTCGAGGTCTTTCTGCGAGACGAGGAAGATCATGCGGTTCTCGCCGAGCGCCTCGTCCACGGCCCGGATCGACTTCTCGCGCGAGACGAAGAGCGGCACGATCATGAACGGGTAGATGACGATGTCGCGCAGGGGCAGCACGGGCAGCGCCTCGGGCACCTGCAACTGCTGCTCGCCCCCGCCCTCCGGCGTCTCAAGGCTCTCTGTGATGTTCGTTATCTGAGGCATAAGTTTATTAAAGCCGTAAATCGTGAAACGTAAACCGCGAATCGTCGTCGAACCCGTGCCGGCCTGAACGGTAAAGCGCAAGCCGGACGAGCGGCGGTACGATTTACGATTTACGATTCACGATTTACGGCTCTTATCTTCTCACTTGTCGCCCGTCACTTCAATCTTGTACCCCGCGCCGCGCCGCTCCGCGAGCTTCGGCAGGCGGACGGTGAGCAGGCCGTCGCGCAGTTCGGCCGTGGCCCCGTCGGCCCGGATCGGCCAGCGCAGCGCGACCGTGCGCGAGAAGTGGCCGTAGGCGCGCTCGGAACATAGATGCGAGATGAGGCCGCGCGGTGCGCCCTTGCGTTTGCGCCCCTCGACGCGCAGCTCGCCGCCCACGAGCCGCACGCCCACGTCCGCGGCGCGCACGCCGGGCAGCTCGACCAGAACCGTCACCGCGTCGGCCGACTCGCAGAGGTCGACCGGCGGGAGCCACGCCCCCGGCGCGTCGAGCGCGGCCATCTCGGCGGCCTCCTGCACGGCCGCGAAGAGCCGCCCGAGTCGCGCCCGCAGACGATCCAGCTCGGCCCGCTCAAGCGATTTGACGTGAACCAGACGCTTCATACAAAAGTTACGAGTTACCAGTCGCGGGTTTCGAGTTTCGTCCCGCGCGGGTTTGAATGACGCGGCCCGCGCCGCCCGAACCCGGAACCCGGAAGCCGCGACTCGAAGCTACCTTTTCGCGCGGACGAGGGTCTTGAGCTCCTTCATAAACTCGGTCACGTCCTCGAATTCGAGGTAGACCGAGGCGAAGCGCACGTAGGCGACCTTGTCCAGCTCCTTGAGCCGACGCATGATCATCTCGCCGACCTTCGTCGTCGGCCGCTCGCGCTCGGGCGACTCCTGCACGTACTTCTCGACGGCGTTGACGATGCTGTCGAGCTTCGACGGCGGGATCGGCCGCTTCTCGCAGGCGCGCAGCAGCCCGGCCATCACCTTGTTGCGGTCGAAAGGCTCGCGCCGCCCGTCCTTCTTGACGACCATGTAGGGGATTTCGTCGATGCGCTCGTAGGACGTGAACCGCCGCTCGCAGCGCAGGCACTCGCGCCGGCGGCGGATCGAGTCGCCCTCCCGCGACTCGCGCGAGTCCACCACCTTGTCTTCCAAGTAGGCGCAGAAGGGGCATCTCATAGGCAATCTCGAAGGGACGGGGTGCGAACGGTTTTTGATTTTAGATTTGCGATTTCGGATTTAGTCACCAGTCGCCGGCCGTCGGTCTGCTTTTACCGGTAACCGGCGGCCGCCGACTAAATCGCAAATCCGAAACCGCAAACCCCTTAACTCGAAACCCGAAACTCGGAACCCGAAACCTGACCCGGCTTCCCGCGGCCCGCCCCCGCGCGGCCTTCGCCGGCGCGCTCCCCCGTCTCGGCCGCGCCGCGCAGCCGCGCGAGGCTGACGCCGCCGCGCAGGAAGTAGTAAAGGCCGAAGAAGAGCGCCGAGCCGAAGACGACGAGGTGCAGGACGATGGTCGCCGCGTCGGCCTCGCTCTTCCCGACGCCGAGGTAACTGACGAGGCCGTGGGCCGTCGCCGCGTGGTAAGTGCCCGCGCCCGCCCCCGGCGTCGGCAGAAGCGACCCGACCAAAGACCACCCCAGCACGAAGACCGTTTCGCCGACGCCCAGAGGCAGCCCGAAGGCGCGCAGCACCAGCATGTTCGCCGCCGTGATCGCCCCCCACAGCGCCGCCGTCCAGCCGACCGTCGCCAGCAGCTCGCGCGCGTTCGCGAAGACGCCGAGCGTGTCGGCCAGTTGCGCCAGAAGGCCCGTCGCGAGCCGCCCCGCGCGCGCGAGCGGCGCGGGCCACCTCCCGAACCTCGCGTCGAGCCAGCCCGTGACCGAGGCCGCGCGTCTGCGGAACAGGATGAGCGCCGCGAATCCGAGCACCGCCGCGGCCAAGCAGATCGCCCCCGCCTCGCGGACTCGGGCCAGCGCGCCCTCCTCGACGCCGGGCAGGCGCAGCACGAGCAGGTTGGCGGCGAAGAGCACGACGACCGCCGTCGTGTCGCAGAGGCGCTCGACGGCGATGGTGACGAAGGCCGGGCCGGGCCGCACCTCCGGGTCGCGCAGCGAGAGGAAGGCGGGCCGCAAAAGCTCGCCCACCGCCCGGCCGACGAGGAAGATGGCGCTGAAGCCGACGGTCGTCGCAGCGAACGCCTCGCGCAGAGAGGCCTGCGGGGCGAGCGGCCGCAAAAGCGTCCGCCAGCGGAAGGCGCGGATCAGGTAGGTCAGCCAGACCAGCGCGACCGCCGCGGCGATGAGCCGCCAGTCGGCCCCGCGCACCGCCGCCGACACCTCGGCCCAGTTCAGGTTCCGCACGAACCAGACGAGGGCGAGCGCGGCGACGGCGCAGAGGGCGACGAATTTTAGGTGCTTACGCAATAAGGTCAACCGTCCGGGCGCGCGCCGGGGGCGGGCCGGAGTCGCCGGCCGCGGGCGCGTCGGCTCGTCCCGTCTGGTGTTCGGATTTGACTTCGCCGGCCGGACGCCACAAGATATGGTATCAAGGCTTTAGGCTATAATATTCGCCGCGGGGGCGCAAGGCATGCGCGCCCCGGCGAGCGGCTGCGGCGGGCGGGCGCGGCCGTCCGGTCTCCCGCCGGCCCGCGCCACGGCGGCCGCCGGAACTTTCCCCCGGAGGCGGTCGTAATGCCCGTTTGACAAGGGGTTCGACCACCCACGCGGCGGAAGCGGGGGAGCCGGAGGGCGCGAGTTGGGAGTGGCGAAGGCGGTGACGGTCGGCGAAGGGGCTGAACTGGTCAGGAGGTGTCGCGCGGGGGACGGCGCGGCGTGGGAGGAGATTGTTTCGAACTACTCCCGCCGCGTTTACAACCTCGCCTACCGATTCACCTCACGCACCGACTCGGCCGAGGACTTGACGCAGGAGGTCTTCGTCCGCGTCTACCGCTCGCTCGACCAGTACGACCCGAAGCAGGGCGACTTGCAGAACTGGCTGATGCGCCTCGCCCGTAATCTGATCATCGACGACTACCGGCGGCGGCAGCGCGCGCCGCAGGACACGCAGGCCGAAGACCTCGAAGCGCACAGCTACCACCTGCGCGCCTCGGGCGGCTCGCCGCAGCGCGAGATGGAGCGGCGCGAACTCGGCGAGCAGGTGCAGGCCGCCATCGACAAGCTCGCGCCCGACCTGCGCACCTGCGTCATCCTGCGCGACATCGAGGAGCTGAGCTATCAGGAGATCGTCGATCTTTTGAAAATCCCCGAGGGCACGGTCAAGTCCCGCATCAACCGCGGGCGCATCGAGCTGGCGAAAATCCTGCGCCGCATGCGCGTCGTCGCCATGAGCGACGTTTGAGGGAAATGATGAACGACGGTCGGGGCGAAGGTGTTGGGTTTTAGGTCTTGGGTGCTGGGAGGGCTGAGTCCCCGGCACCTAACACCTAGCACCCAAACCCTCTCCCGAACGGGGTCAGGAGATTTTAGGGTGGAGCGAATTTAGAGATGCTTTGCACGGAGTTTGAAGATCGTCTGACGGACTACCTCGACGGCGCGCTGGCCGCCGAGGAGGGGCGCGCCTTCGGCGAGCACGCCCTGCGCTGCCCCGTCTGCCACGAGCTTTTGAACGAGGTCAGGAACGCCGTTGTCGTGTGCCGCGAGTCTCTGCCGCCCGCGCCCTCGCCCGGCCTCGAAGCCCGCGTCCTTTTGCAGACCGCGCCCGAGACGGCGATGACCTGCGAGGACTTCGAGGAGCATTTGACCGACTACCTCGACGGGTTCCTGCCGGCCACGCTCTACCACCGCTGGGAGCGCCACGCCGCGCTCTGCGCGCGCTGCTCCGACCTGCCCGGCCAAGTCGTGCGCGCCATCGGCGCCTGCTACTCCTACATCAGCGAGGAGCGCACGCTCCCCGCCGGCCTGCACGAGCGCATCCTTCAGGCCACGCTCGGCACGACCGAGGCCCAGCAGGTGCGCGCCCCCTTCGGCGCGCGCGTCGCCGAGCGGCTGCGCGGCTGGCTCGACGTGGTCGTCACGCCGCAGCTCGCCACCGTGGCGACGATGGTTCTGCTGGCCGTCCTCGTCGGCACCTCGACCGTCTCCGACGACGGCTCCATCGGCGGCGTCTACCGCGCCTCCCTGCGCCTCGCCGAGAAGACCTACGAGCACAGCGCGGGCCGCGCCGACGAGCTGAAGCGCGTGACCGAGGGGCTCGTCAGCCCCCCGCAGAAGTGACGCCGGGGCCGTCGGGCCGCGGCCGCAAAGAAGTTGTTCGGGTGACCGGCTTGATGAATTGCGCTTACCACCTGACGAACCGCGCCGTCGTGCAGTGCAGCCGCTGCTCGCGCCCGCTCTGCCCGGCGTGCGACCACCGCATCCGCGGCTTCCCCTACTGTCAGGACTGCATCGTCTCGGGCGTCGAGCTGTTGCAGCAGCAGCAGGCGCGCGCCGGGTTGCCGCCCGTGATGCGGCGCAAGACCTCGCCGTTCGTGGCGCTTTTGCTCTCGTTCGTCGTCCCCGGCCTCGGCGCGGCCTACAACGGCCAGACCTCGAAGGCCATCGTCCACTTCACCATCTTCGCGAGCTTCTTCCAGATGGCGACCGTCACCGACGGGACGGCCTTCTTCGTCCTCGGCGTCATCGGCACGTGGCTCTTCGCCGCCGTGGACGCGGCCCGCACGGCGCAGCTCATCCGCTCCGGCCTCGCGCCCGACGCCGAGTCCGACGCCATCGCGCGCCGCCTCTACGGCAACCCTCTGGCGTGGGCCGTGACGATGGTCACGCTCGGCACCGTCTTCCTCCTCCACACGCTCTTCGGCGTGCGCCTCCCCGTCGAGAAGTCGCTCCCCGTCCTGCTCGTCCTGCTCGGCGCCTACATGCTCTTCGACTACGTGCGGACGCGGCCGCGGCGCGAGGCGCCGAGCTTCGACGCCTTCGCCCGCCCGCCGTCGGTCGTCGGCCACGCCGCGCCCTCGCTCGGCGAGGCGACGCGGTTCGGCACGGGCGAGCTGGTCACGCAGGTCTCGGCGCGCGAGGCCGGGCTGTGGCCGAACGACCCGCGCGCCTGAAGGCTTCCGGCCGCGGCGGGCGGCGTGTTAGTGTTTGACGCGGCCTCGGGCAACGGCCCCCGGCGCGCGGCGCAACTGAAATGAGACCAGCGGGCGCGTGAGCTTCCGCCGCACGTTCAGACGGGAAGGAGATTCACAAGAGATGTCAGGCATTCTCATGGCGGCAGGCCGTTGGGGCGGGATCGCGGCGCTCATCGCGCTCCTCATCGTCCTGATCAAGCAGCTCATCGCGTTCGTCGGCTTCCTCATGTTCGCCATCAAGATCGCGCTCGTGCTCGCCTTCGTGGCGCTGATGCTGGTCGTCGTCATCACCATGATGCGCGCCCGCGGCCAGCGCCGCCGGGCCGAAGAGCTTTAGAAGTTAAGGCAGCCGGGGGCCCGGCCGCGGGGGAGGGCGTCGAGCTTGACGAAAGCGCCGACGCCCTCCCCCACGGCCGGGCCCCCGTTCTTCACCCGAAACCCGCAACTTTTCCCCGCCCCGGCCCGTTTGCAATCTCCCGCCCCGTGTGTTAGTTTTCAGCCCCTTGTGCAGCGCCAATCAGTAACGCGCCCTTAAGCTGTAACACTCGCGGACGCGTTCCGGCCGGCACCTTCAGGAAGGGTCACACACCAAGAACCCGGTCAACTATAGTTTTTCGCACTCGTCGCCTTCCTTCGGCAGACAGTGCCTTTCGCGCCCATCCGTGCGCTTAAGTTCGCCGCGCGGACGGGGTGCCCAAGGAGCACACTCCGATGAACAAAGACGAGCGTCTTTACGCTTTCATCGTCGCCCGCACGTCGCGCTCGCGCGCGCGCATCCGCCGCATCTCCATCCGCAAGCGCTGGCTCAAGGCCACGGCCCTGATGGGTGCCGTCGTCCTCTGCGCCGCCGGCTACGGCCTCTACGGCCTCACCCAGAGCGTCACCCGCATGCGCATCGAGGAGGAGAACAACCGCCTCCGTCTTGAGAACGAGATTCAGCGCCGCCAGCTCCAGAAACTTGAGAACCGCGTTGACGCCATCGAGGACACCTCGCGCCGCCTCTCCGAGGAGGCCGGGGTCGCGGGCGGCGACGCGCCGCGCGCCGCCGGCGGCCCGCTCCTGAGCCTCGACGCCGCCTCGCTCGCCGTCGTCGCGGCCCGCGCCGCCCTGCTCGAAGAGAACCTGAAGGTCTTCGAGGCGGCGCTGCGCGAGCGCGCGCGCGTCCCCTCGATCTGGCCCGTCGAGGGCGAGTCGACCGACGGCTTCGGCGTGCGCGGCAACCCCTTCGGCGGCGGCCCGAGCGAGTACCACTCGGGTCAGGACATCTCGGCCCCGAGGGGCACGCCCGTCGTCGCCCCGGCCGACGGCACGGTGACGCACGCCGGCTGGCAGAGCGGCTACGGCAACCTCGTCACCATCGACCACGGCAACGGGCTTTCGACGCGCTACGGGCACCTCTCGAAGGTCGAGGTCGTCGAGGGTCAGGAGATCAGGCGGGGCGAGCTTCTCGGGCTGGTCGGCTCGACGGGCCGCTCGACGGGGCCGCACCTCCACTACGAGGTGCGCATCCACGAGGAGGCCGTCAGCCCGCGCCACTACCTGCCCGAGCGGCCGGCCGGCGAGGCGCAAAAGCCTTGAATTAGTGCTTGACACCCCGGCGGGCTTTCGCGTAGTATGCGCCGTCGTCCCGCGACGGGGGCCGTTTAACCCCCAGCCCTCGTTAGGTTTGCAAGCTTTAGCAATGAAGTTCCTGTGGTGCCCTGTCTGTCCGCGAATGATGAGCCGCGAGCGCGACCCCAGAAGCGCCAGCGAGTTCGTCAGGCGCGGGCTTTTTGTTTGAGTTGGAGTTTCAGGGCGTGCCCCCCGACTGGCGCGCCCCGGCTCGCTGGGACTTGAACTTCGGGGGGCGCGACACGCGTCGCGGCCCGCCCATTCACCGAATCGTTAGGAGGATTCGTCAGCTATGCCTAGAATTACCGGTAAGGTCAAGTGGTTCAACAACGCGAAGGGTTACGGCTTCATCGAGCAGCCGGGCTCTTCCGACATCTTCGTTCACTACAGCGCCATTCAGGGCGACGGCTTCAAGACCCTCGAAGAGGGGCAGGAGGTCGAGTTCGAGGTGACGCAGGGGCCGAAGGGGCCGCAGGCCGAAAAAGTGATCAAGATGTAGTCTCCCCACCTTTGACAGCTTTCGTTGAAGGCCACTGACCGCTTCCGGTCCTCCCAAGAGCCGGCAAGCGCACCCTCAAGAAAGCAAGAAGGCAGAAGGCAGTCAAGACCGTCGAGTCCTGACTGCCTTCTGCTTTTCTGCCTCCCGGCTTCTTTCTACTTTTCGGCCTTGGCCTTGAAGCTGACGCGGCCGTCGCTGACGCCGACGGAGAAGTGGACGCGGTCGCAACCCGCGCGGGTCTTGAGCGCCTCGGCCTTCTCGGTGACCATGCGGTGGAAGCGCGCGAACGAGAGGTCGTCGGTCGGCTCGCCGCAGCGCCGCTTGGCCTCGACCAGCGTCTCGAAAAGGTTCTTGACGGTCTGCACGTCGGCGCGCGGGTCGGCGCAGACGAAGGTGCGCGGCCCCTCGGCGGCCGCCTCCTGCCGGGCGCTCTGGTCGCGGCGCGCCGGGCCGCGCCCCTCCTCGCGCTCCGTCATCGTCCGCCGCCAGAGCTGGAGGAACGAGCTGTAGCGGGCGACCAGCGTGTTGTAGCGGTAGCGCTGCGCGAAGGTGAGCGTGCGGTCGTCGGCGAGCCGCTTAATGACGGTCTCGACGCGCCCCTTCGTGTCGTAGGGCGGGCGCTTGGCCGCGCCGTTGAAGTAGATGTCGAACTCGACCTTGAGGCGGCGCACGTCCTCTTCGAGCCGCCCGAGCTGCTCGTCAACGGACGGCGGGGCGTCGCGGATGACGCCCTTCCTGTCCAGCTCTTTCTCGCGCTCGCGGAGGCGGCGCGCGAACTTGTTCTCTCGGATCGGCAATGAACTCTCCCCGGCCGCGGCGGGCGCGGCGGCCCCTCGTTCCGAGTCTATGGTCTGCCCGCCGCAAGTGTCAATGAAAAGTAGACAGTAGTCAGTAGTCAGTAGTCAGTAGAAAAACCTTCGCCGATGAATCTTTAAAATGTCAGCGTCAGCCGTCGCGGCGCGGAGCGCCTACTGACTACTGACTACTGACTACTGTCTACTGCTTTTACGGCGGCCATTGGATGACGCGGCTGCGCGGGGTGGGCGAGGGCTGAGGGTTGGAGACGGGCGGCGACGGCGGCGACTGGACCGGCGCGACGGGCGCGCGGTCGCGGCC
>DATMVI010000124.1:0-14997 GCA_035563275.1 Pyrinomonadaceae bacterium | reverse complement strand
GCGGCGGCCCGCAGGCTCGACCACCTGCTCGGCTTCGCCAACGAGGGGCGCATGATCCCGGAGCAGGTGTGGGACGCGCGGCAAAGCCCGCGCGCGGATTTGCGCTTCGGCGAGGGGACGGGCTCGGCCACGCCGCTCGCGTGGTCGATGGCGCAGTTCATCCGCCTCGCCGCCGCGCTTCAGGAGGGCCGCAACCTCGACACGCCCGAGTGGGTCGCCGCGCGCTACGTCGCGCAGGCGCCGCCCGCGCGCGCCGACGCCGACTTCAACTTCCCCGCGCCCGAAGTGCTCGAACGGATGGGGGCGGGGGCGACGCTGCGCGTGACGGGCGCGGCCCGCGCGGGCACGCGCGCCTTTCTGATCTACGGCGACGAGCGGCGCGAGCTGCGCTTCGACTCTCAGGGCCGCACCGAGTTCGAGGTGCCCGTCGCTCCCGGCGAGTCGCACGTCCTCGTCGGCACGCTCGCCCCTTCGGGCGCGACCTCCTTCCACCGCGCCCGCGTGCGCGGCCTGAGCGCGGCCGAGAAGCAGAGGGCCGAGCGCGAGTTGTACCCGCCGGAGGCTTTCAGGGTGTCGGCGTCGTCGGCCTCGTCGCCGGTCGTCGAGGGCGAGGCGGTGACGTTCATCTACCGCGGCGGCGCGCGGCGCGTCGAAGTCGTCGGCGACTTCACGAGCTGGCGGCCCGCCGGGCTGGAGTTGCGCGGGCCGGAGGGCGCGGGCGTCAAGCTCATCCGGCTGGAGTTCCCCGAGGGCGCGCGGCTTGAGTACAAGCTGATCGCGGACGGCGAGTGGATCACCGACCCGCTCAACCCGCGCCGCGTGGACAACGGCGTCGGCGGCTTCAACTCTTTCTTCACGTCGGGCGGCGACGGCGGGGCGGACGACGCGGGCCGCCGCGCCGAGGCGGAGGCGCGGGCGAGGGTGCGGGCGGCGGGTTCGGTCGGCTTGCCGGCGGGCTACTTCGCTTCGAGCGTCGCCGACGAAGTCCAGAGCCGCCTGCTCGGCGGGACGCGCAAGCTCGTCGTCTACCTGCCGCCCGGCTACGAAGAGGGGCGCGAACGTTACCCGGTCCTCTACGTGCAGGACGGCCCCGACTACCTGCGGCGGGCCGACGCCGTCGGGACGGCGCAGCGGCTCATCCTTGAGGGCGGGGTCGCGCCCTTCATCGTCGTCTTCATCGACCCGGCCGAGCGCATGAAGGAGTACCGGGCGAGCGACGCCTTCGCGGACTTCATGGCGAAGGAGCTTGTGCCTTACGTGGACGCGCGCTACCGCACGCGCGCCGAGCGCGAGTCGCGCGCGCTGCTCGGCGCGAGCCTCGGCGGCGTCGCCTCGGTCTGGACGGCGCTGCGGCACCCGGAACTGTTCGCGCGCGTCGGCGGACAGTCGGCGGCCTTCCAGATCGACGAGGAGCGCGTCGTCGCGCGCCTCGCCGCCCTCCCCGAAAGCGAGCGGGCCGCGCGCCCGCTGCGCTTCTACTTCGACGCCGGCCTCTACGAATCCATCTACGACGTGAACCGCCGCGTGCAGGTCATGCTCGCCGCCAAAGGCTATCCCGTCACCTACCGCGAGTCGCCCTCCGGCCACAATTACACCACTTGGCGCGAACGCCTCGCCGACGCCTACACGGCGTTGTGGGAAGGAAGTAGACAGTAGACAGTAGTCAGTAGTCAGTAGAAAGACATCCGCCGGCGGACGTTGAGAGTGTCTGCTTCAACGTCCGCCGGCGAAGGTCTTTCTACTGACTACTGACTACTGTCTACTGACTACTCTCTCAGGGCAGCGCCTCCACGTCGAAGAAGAAGCGGAAGTAGCCGGTGCGCTGGACGCCGAGGAGGAACTGGAGGTTGACGGAGGCGCCGGCCGGGAGCGGCGCGGCGAGGGTGACGGTGCCGGCGGCGAGCGTCGAGTTGTAGCCGCCGCCCGAAGCCTGCGCGGGCGGCTGCTCGAGTGTGGTGCCGCGCACCAGCGCCGCCGTGCCGTTCGTGAGCGTGACCGAGATGTCCGCGGAGGTGATGGCGCGCACGTCGGCCACGCCCGGAGGCGGCGGGTAGGCGGTGATGTCGGCGACGCGGAAGCGCAGGCGCGTGACGGGGCCGCCCGTGTTGTTCGTCAGGCGGCGGCGGATCGAGATCGTGCCGAGCGCGGCGTTGCGCGCCGGGTCGGCCGTGTGGTCGCGCACGCGGTTCGGCGGGGCGGCGGCCGCCTGCTGCGTGTCGAGCAGCGTCAGAGGCAGGCCGGCGTTGCGGCCGAGCGGCGCCGACAGATTCTCCGGCCCCGGCGCGCCGAGCAGCGTGTGGAGGCCGCCCACGACGCGGCCGTCAACCGAGACGACGAGGAAGTCGGCGGCGTTGTTGTTCGTGTCCTGCGGCCGCCCGCCCGCCCAGCGGCGGACGAGCGAGAGTTGCGCGTCCGCCGAGCCGAGCGGCGGGTGCGGCGTCGCCTCGGAGTAGAGGACGGGCGGGGCGCCGACGCCCGCCGCGTCGAGGCGGCGCGCGGCGTCGAAGTTGGCCGGGTTGGCCGTGCGGAAGAGGGCGAGGCCGGAGTTGTCGGGGATGTCCGCGGTGTACGTGATGTCGCCGGTCGCCGTCAGGGCCGAGGCGTCTTCGGCCGGGTGCTCGCCGAGGCTGTAGCCCGCGGAGTTGACGCCGAGGAAGTGGCCGCGGGCGGGGATGACCGTGCCCGCGGGGACGACGAAGCGCGTCACGCCGTCCGAGGCGGCGACGGCCCAGCCGGTCGAGCCGTCGTCGGTCGAGACGGTCACGGCCGCGTCCGAGTTGTTGTAGAGTTCGACGAACTCGTCGAGCGCGCCCCGCGCCCCGCGCAGACGGAACTCGCTGATGATGACCGGGCCGGGCGCCGGGGCCGGCGGCGTCGAGGCGGCGCGGATGCGTTGGACGGTGCCGCCGAGGCCGACGACGTAAAGCTCGCCCGCCTCGTCCTCGCCGAACGAGGCGACGTTGAGCGCGGTGTCGAGCAGGCGCGTCAAAGGCGAGCCGCCCTGATAAAGAAAAATCTCGCCGGTGCAGTAGTCGGCGTAGACGTAGGAGCCGACGGGGAGGCTGCCGCGCGTGCCGCGGTAGACGTAGCCGCCCGTGATCGAGCAGCGCCCGGCCGAGTGCGCGTACTCGAAGACGGGCGGCGTGTAGCCCGGCGACGCGCAGGAGGCGGGGCCGAGGCCCGTGCAGCGCGTGCCCTCGAAGACGCGCCAGCCGTAGTTGCCGCCGAGCGTGACGATGTCGATCTCCTCGCGCTGGCCCTGCCCCACGTCGCCGGCCCAGAGCTGCCCGGTCTGCCGGTCGAAAGACCAGCGGAAGGGGTTGCGGAAGCCGACGGCGAAGATTTCGTCGCGGCCCGCGGCCGCGCCGAAGAAGGGGTTGTCGGGCGGCGACGAGTAGGGGAGCGAGCCGGCGGGGCGGTTCACGTCGATGCGGAGCATCTTGCCGAGGAGGTTGTTGACGTTCTGCGCGCGGTCGCCGGGGTCGTTGGCCGAGCCGCCGTCGCCCATCCCGATGTAGAGGTAGCCGTCCTTGCCGAACTCGATCATGCCGCCGTTGTGGTTGGCGAAGGGCTGCGGGACGGTGAGCAGGACGGTCTCGGCCGCGTCGGCGGCGTTCGGGTTCGAGGCCGAGGCGCGGAACTCCGAGACGACGGTCGCGCCGTCGCCCGCGCGCGTGTAGTTGACGAAGAAGCGCCGGTTGAGGTGGTAGAAGGGGTGGAAGGCGAGGCCGAGCAGGCCGCGCTCGCCGCCCGCGGAGAGCTTCGCGCTGATGTCGAGGAAGAGGGTCGGCGCGGCCGCGCCCGGCTGCAAGACCTTGATGCGACCGGGCTGCTCGACGATGAATAAACGGTTCGTGCCGTCGCGCGCGTTCGTCAGGTAGACCGGGCTCGACAGCCCCGACAGGACGGGGTCGAGCGCGATGGCGGTCTGGGCCGCGGACGGCGACGCGAGTATCAGGAGGGTGAGGAGGGCCGCCAACGGCGCTCTCTGCATGTGAGCACTCCCTGCGTGAAAAAAACTTCGGGCCGTGGGGAGGTCTGGGGTTGCCTCGCTTGTAGGCGAAAAGGGGGAGAATGTCAACGGCGCGCGCGGGGCAAGGGAAGGGAACCGCGGTGAGAAGAAAAAAATGCCCGCTAGTAGATTCGAACTACTGACCCCACGCGTGTGAAGCGTGTGCTCTACCGCTGAGCTAAGCGGGCTGACCCTTTTTAAGGATGCGGCATGCTAACAAAGCGCGCGCGCGAGCGTCAAGCGGGTGCCCGTGACGCCGGCGCGCGCGCGGCGCGTGTCGATGCGCGGAGGTTTTTAGCCGCCGCCGACGGGCGGGTCTTCGGCCGTGGCCGGCTTCTCGCCGTTGGCGCGGGGCGTGCCCGAGTCGGAGCCGATGTAGAAATACTGGCTGCCGGTGGCGGTCAGCCCCGTCGGCTTCTGCGGGTTGGCGTTGCAGCCGAAGGTCGGGGGCTGGCTCGTGGACTTCGGGATCAGCGCCATCGTGAAGACGTAGCCGTCGACGACCGGCGCGTCGCCCTTGAAGCGCGAGTCGAGGTAGCCGCCCTCGACCAACTGGTCGAAGGTGCCGTAGCCGGCGCGGTTCTTGGTGTTGTAATAGGTGATCTGCTGGGTGGCGATGCGCTGGAGGTGGCTGAGCGCGGCGGCCTCGTTGGCCGCGCGCACGCTGGCCTGCCACGCCGGGATGCCGATGGCGACCAGAATGCCGATGATCGAGATGACGATCATCAGCTCGACGAGCGAAAAACCGCGCTGACCCGTTCGTTCTCTTCTCATAATGACCATCCTTCAAGCCCTCCCCGGCCCTTACACGGGCGGGGGGCGTTTGAGTTCCAAAACGATGAATCGGGGGGCGGACTCAAACGCGACGGGACGTTCCCTGCGGGACAAAATTCTACTACAGCCCGGCGCGCGAAGCCACACGGGAGGCCGGGCGTCAGACGTTAGGCGCCGGCCGCGGGCGACCGGCCTTCCGCCGACGCCCGACATCCGGCGCCCGGCCTCTCTCCTCTGGCTTCCGGCCTCTCTTTGCCTTTAGAATGCTTGGCGCATGAGGAGCATCAGGGAGGCGGGGGGCGGGGGCGTGCCGGCGGCCGCGGAGGCGGCCGGGCGCGTCGCGCTTTTGCAGGAGGCGGTCGAGCGCGTCATCCGCGGCAAGGCCGAGGAGGTGCGGCTCGCCATCGTGACGCTGCTCGCGGGCGGCCACCTCCTCGTCGAGGACGTGCCCGGCGTCGGCAAGACGACGCTGGCGCAGTCGCTCGCGCGCGCCCTCAACTGCACCTTCTCGCGCATCCAGTTCACCTCCGACCTGCTGCCCTCCGACGTCATCGGCCTCTCCGTCTACAACGAGCAGCAGGGCGGCTTCGAGTTCAAGCCCGGCCCCATCTTCGCCCACGTCGTCCTCGCCGACGAGATCAACCGCACCACGCCGAAGACGCAGTCGGCGCTGCTCGAAGCGATGGCCGAGGGGCACGTCACCGTCGAGGGCACGACCTACCGCCTGCCCGCGCCCTTCATCGTCGTCGCCACGCAGAACCCGGTCGAGCACCACGGCACCTACCCGCTGCCCGAGTCGCAGGTCGACCGCTTCATGCTCCGCCTGCGCCTCGGCTACCCGGCCTTCGAGCTGGAGAAGCAAATCCTGCGCGACCGCGAGCGGGGCGACCCGCTCGCCGACGTGCGCCCGGTGCTCGCGGCCGAGGACGTGGCCGAGTTGCAGGCCGGCGCGCAGGCCGTCTCGGTGGACGACGCGCTCGTCGACTACCTGATGCGCATCGTCGCGGCGACGCGCGACTCCGAGATGCTCGACCTCGGCGTCAGCCCGCGCGGCACGCTCGCCCTCTTCCGCGCCGCGCAGGCTCTGGCGCTGACGGACGGGCGCGACTACTGCGTGCCCGACGACATCAAGCGCCTCGTCCTCCCCGTCTTCGCCCACCGCCTCGTCGTCAACTCGCGCTTCTCCTCCTCGCTCCACCGCCGCAGCGACGAGGCCGAGGAGGTGCTGCGCGAGATCATGAAGACCGTCAGCGTCCCCCTCTGAAATTTTCCCGCGCCGGCCCGCCGGGCGGGGGTTATAATCGCCCCGCTCAAGCGGGAACTCACCGCCTCGCCACGTCGTCAACCTGACGCGCGGACTCCGAAGCAAGAGTCCGGAAGCACGCGCCCCGGCACACTCACGGGCCACGCCGGCCGGGCGCGAAATGAGAGGAGGCAGTTATGGCTTCGAGGGAACGCGACGCGGGGCGCGGGCCGCGCGCGCTGCGTCTCATCTTCTCCTACGCGGGGCAGGACGTGCGCCTCGTCGGCCGCCAGCGGGTCGCGATGACGGTGCCGCCCTCCGACCCCTCGGCCGGGGCCGAGCAGGGCCAGTCCGGCTTCTGGTTCGAGCTGCGCGACGACTCCGGCCGGACGCTCTACCGGAAGGTGATGGGCAACCCCATCCCGACCTCGACCGAGGTGCTCACCGACGACCCCGCGCGCCCGGTCGCGCGCGAGGAGGTGGCCGGCGACGTGCAGGGCGTCTTCGTCCTGCTCTGCCCCGAGACCGAGGCGGCGCGCACGGTGGCGCTCTTCAGCAGCCCGCCCGACGTGCCGGGGCTGCGGCTGGCGGCCGCCGAGATGGGCGCGCGCAAGATCGCCGAATTCGACCTCGGCGAAGACCTCGGCGGAAAGGAGGCGGGGCGATGAGCGCAGCCGACGGGACAGTCATCGGGACGACGCAGATCGTCAACCACGGGCCGGCCGCCTCGCGCTTCAACCTCGTCCTCGTCGCCGAAGGCTACCGGCAGGACGAGCTGGGGCAGTTCGCCGCCGACGCGCAGCAGTTCGCCGACCGCCTCTTCGCCACGCCGCCCTTCGACGAGCTGCGCTGCGCCGTCAACGTCTTCCGCGTCGACGTGGCCTCGGACGACAGCGGCGCCGACGACCCCGCGGCCTGCGGCGGGACGGGCGCGGCGGTCGCCACCTACTTCGACGCCTCCTTCTGCAACGCGGGCATCCGCCGCCTGCTGCTCGTCAACGGCGCGACGGCCCTCGGCGTCGTGGGCGCCGAGGTGCCCGAGTGGCATCAGGTGCTCGTCATCGTCAACAGCCCCGTGTGGGGCGGCGCGGGCGGGCAGATCGGCACCACCTCGACGGCCGCCGGCTGGGAGAACATCGCCATCCACGAGATGGGCCACTCGGCCTTCGGCCTCGCCGACGAGTACGAGTACTGGGCCGGCTGCGGCGTGGACGTGTCGCAGGACAGCTACTCGGGGCCGGAGCCGGCCGAGCCGAACGTCACGGCCGACAGCAGCCGCGCGACCATCAAGTGGGGCGCGCTCGTGCAGGCGGCCACGCCGATGCCGACGACCTCCAACGCCGACTGCACGCGGTGCGACCCGCAGCCCAGCCCCGTGCCGGCCGGCACCGTCGGGGCCTTCGAGGGCGCGCGCTACTTCCACTGCGGCGCGTTCCGGCCGGAGTTCGACTGCATGATGCGCAACCTGACGCCGTTCTGCGCGGTCTGCCGGGCGCGCATACGGCAGGTGCTCGCGCCCTTCATGCCGCCGCCGGGCGGCTGCCGCGCGCCGGTCTTCCCGGCGTCGAACCCGCTCGCGTGCCTCATCAGGGCGCTCGTCTACGTGCCGCTCGTCCTCCTCCTGCTGCCGCTCATCTGGATACCCGGAGTCCGCTGCCTCATCAAGCAACTGCTCTTCCGCATACGCCACTGCGGCCGCGGCAACGCCGACCCGTGCATCGAGCTGTGAAAGGGCGCCGGGCGCCGGGGAAGGGCGGCGGGGTAAAAACAACCTGTCTTTACCCCGCCGCCCGTCGCCCGACACCCGTCGCCCTTTCCCGACTTGAAGCCGCGCGGGTTTTCCCCGACCATAGGCGCATGGCGTTGGGTTGGTGGCGACACCTGCGGGCGTGGCGGAACACGATCCTCGGCGCGGCGGTGGTGCTGTCGGGGGTGAGCGCGGCGGCCATCACGGTGGTGGCGCGGCGGGGGGGCGACTGGGAGCTGGCGCGGCTCGGCGCCATCGCGTCGCTGCTCTTCGCGGTGCTCATCCTGCTCTTCGTCGTGCCGCCGCTGGCGCGCTCGGCGCGGGCCGAGGCGGCGCGGCTCGACCTGCCTTTGCAGGTGACGGGCGGCGGCGCCATCTTCCTGAGCATCTACGCCGTCGTCACCTTCGCGGCGTGGAACACGGGCAACAACCTCCTCTTCCTCATCTTCTCGGTGCTCACCTCGACCGTCTTCGTGGCGTGGGCGGCCGGGCGCGCCGGCCTGCGCGACCTCGCCGTCTCGGCGCGCTTCCCCGACCACATCTTCGCCGGCGAGCCGGCCCCGGTCATCGTCACCCTCCACAACCGCAAGCGCTGGCTGCCCTCCTTCTCGCTCGTCGTCGAGGCGCGCAGCCGCGCCGGGGGCGACGCGCGGGCCGGCGGGCGCAGGTCGCGGAGGCCGCAGAAGCGCGTGCTCGCCTACTTCATGTACGCGCCGCGGCGCGCGCGCGTCGAGCAGCGCGTCGAGCAGACCTTCGAGCGGCGGGGCCGCGCGCTCGTCGAGGGCTTCGAGATTTCCACCAAGTTCCCGTTCGGCTTCTTCCGCGTGCGGCGGCGCCTGCGGGCGCGCGACGTGGAGATTATCGTCTACCCGAAGCCGCAGCGCGCCAGCGACGACCTGCACCTGCTGCCGATGGAGGCCGGGCGGGTGCAGGCGGCGCGGCGCGGCGCGGGCCACGACCTGCACAGCCTGCGCGAGTACCAGCCGCGCGACGACGTGCGCCACATCGACTGGAAGGCGACGGCGCGGCAGCGGCGACTCTTCGTCCGCGAGTTCACGGCCGAGGACGAGCGGCGCGTCCACGTCGCCTTCGACACCTGTCTGGACGGGCCGGGCGGCGACGAGGCCCGGCGCCGCTTCGAGCGGGGCGTCGTGACGGCCGCCTCGCTCGTCGCGCACTTCGTCGAGGAGCGCGCCGAGGTGCGGCTCACGCTCGGCGCCGAGGGGGGGCGCTACGGCTCGGGCCGCGAACACCTCTACGCCTCGCTGCGCCGCCTCGCCCTCGTCGAACCCGACGAGGCGGCCGACGCGCCGGCCCGCCGCGCCGACTTCTGGGGCCGCATCGCGCCCCCCGCCGCCGAATCGGCCCGCGCCGGCTTCTGCATCCTCCTCACCACCGCCCCGCCCGGCACCATCCCCTCGCACCTCTGGCGCAACTCGCACGTCATCTACCTGTGAAAGATTAGTCGTCAGTCGTCAGTTATCAGTAACGGCATCGTCTTAACTGACGACCGATAACTTGTCTTTCATTCACCCCGGTCAGTCCGCGCGCGTACTGACGGGGGCGGCCCGGCGGCGGTAAGTTGGCGGCATGAGCGCGAGGCACGAACAGCCGCACATGGGTCGCCTGTTGCTCTTCATCGCCGCCGCGTCGTTGGCGATCGCCCTGCTCTTTTACTGGCTGGGAGTTTGAAGCCGCGCGGCCGTTAACTCTGCGACGATCGAAGCCGCGGCCTCCTCGCCGCCGCGCACGCAGTCGGGGACGCCCGCGCCGGTGTAGGCGTTGCCGCACAGGCGCAGGCCGGGCAGGCGGCCGAGGCGTTCGTTGATGCGCGCCAGCCGGCCGAGGTGGCCGACGTGGTACTGCGCCATCGAGCGCGGCCAGCGCTCGACGCGCGAGAAGAGCGGCGCGGCCGCGACGCCGAGCAGGTCGCGCAGGTCGCGCCTCACGGCCTCGACCATCTCACCCTCACCCAACTCGAACATCTCCGGTTGCAGGGCCCCGCCGACGAAGGCGCGCAGCAGCGCGCGGCCCGCGGGCGCGCGGGAAGGGAACTTCACGCTGCTGAAGGTGCAGGCGAGCGCCGCCCGCCGCTCGGCGAAGGGGACGACGAAGCCGAAGCCGTCGAGCGGGTGCGGGATGTCTTCGCGGCGGAAGGCGAGGTTGACGGTCGCCGTCGAGGCGTAAGGGACGGCGTCGAGTTCGGCGGCCAGCGCCGCGTCCGCGCCGCGCAGGAGGCGCGCGGAGAGGTAAGCCGGCAGCGCGAGGCAGACGGCGTCGGCCTCAACCGTCTCGCCGCCTTCCGCCCTCACGAGCCAGCGGCCCGCGCCCCTCTCGTAAACAACCTCTTCGACCCGCGCCCGAAGCCGCAGCGACTCCGCGGGCAGGCGCGCCGCGAGCGCATCGGTCAAGACCTGCATCCCTTCGTCGAACGAGAGGAAGAGTCCGTAGCGCGCGCCGCTCGCGCCGTCCCGCCGCGCGTGCTGCCGGCGCGCGTTGCGCATGAGGGCGAGGATGAGGCTGCGGTGCTCGCGCTCCATGTCGAGGAAGCGCGGCATGGTGGCGCGCAGCGAGAGGTGTTCCGGGTCGGCCGTGTAGATGCCGCCGACCATCGGCTGCGCCATCCGCTCCAGAGCCTCGCGCCCGAAGCGGCGGCGGACGAAGGCGGCGAGGCTCTCGTCGGCCCCGGCGTCCGCGCTTCGCGGCAGCACGAGGTCGAGCGCCATGCGCGCCTTGCCGCGCCACGTGAAGATGCCGGTCGTGAGGAAGGGCCAGAGGCGCGCGGGCGCGAGCAGGTGAAAGCCTTCGGGCGTCGGCCGCAGGCGGCCGCGCGAGACGACGAAGCTGCGGCGGTGCTCCGGGTTGGTTTCGATGACGCGGCCGCCGACGCCGAGTCGCCGGGCGAGTTCGAGCGCGGCCGGCTTCTCCGAGATGAACGAGTCCGGCCCGCCTTCGAGGAGGAAGCCCTCGCGCCGCTCCGTCCGCACCGTCCCGCCCGCGCGCCCCGACGCTTCGAGCAGGAGGATTTCGAAAGGGCGCGCCGCCCCCGCCCGAAGTTCGAGCAGCCGGTGCGCCGCCGCCAGCCCGCTCACGCCCCCGCCGACGATGACGACCCGATGACGTTGTGAAGTCCTCTCCCCCATCGGCTTCGTTTCAGGGCGTCGGGCGCGCGGCGGGCGGGCAACAATCAACCGCGCAGGCGTCCGCGCGCGGCGGGAAGAGGCCGAGGGCGCGGCGCGGCGCGGCCGGGTCGAGCCTCTCGACGATCAGCTCGCGGATCATCGAGACGAACGCCGGGTGCGTGCCGACCGTGGCGGCGCGGACGAGGTTGAGGCCGAGTTCGTCCGCCGTCCGCCGCGCCTCCGTGTCGAGGTCGTAGATCACCTCCATGTGGTCGGAGATGAAGCCGACGGGCGAGACGACCACGTCGCGCGCGCCCCCTTCCTTCAGGCGGCGCAGGTGGTCGAGGATGTCGGGTTCGAGCCACGGCTGTGTGGGCGGCCCCGAGCGGCTTTGGAAGACGAGCCGCCAGCTCGCATGGCCCGCCGCCCCGGCGACGAGCCGGCAGGTCTCGTTCAGTTGGCTCACGTAGTCGCAGCCGGCGGCCATCGCGGCCGGGATGCTGTGGGCCGTGAAGGCCAGCTCGGCCCGCCCCCGCCGCCCTTCGGGAACCTCCGCGAGCGCGGCGCGGACGCGCTCGGCGTTGGGGCCGACGAAGCCGGGGTGGTTGAAGAAGGCGCGCAGCTTGTCCGCCCGCGGCGCGCCCTCGCCCACCTCGGCCCGCGCCCGCTCGATGTCCTCGCGGTACTGGCGGCAGCCCGAGTAAGAGCTGTAGGCCGAGGTGACGAAGGCGAGCGCGCGGCCGACGCCCTCGTCGCGCATCTTCCGCAGAGTGTCGGCGAGCAGCGGGTGCCAGTTGCGGTTGCCCCAGTAGACGGGCAGGCGCGGGCCGCGCTCGCCGAGTTCCTGCTCAAGCGCGCGGATGAGCCGGCGGTTCTGTTCGTTGATGGGGCTGACGCCGCCGAACAACTCGTAGTGGCGCGCCACCTCGCGCATCCGCGCCTCCGGCACGTTGCGGCCGCGCAGCACGTTGCGCAGGAAGGGCATCACCTCGTCCATTCCTTCGGGGCCGCCGAAGGAGACGAGCAGGATGGCGTCGTAGGGCTGCTCCATCGGGAAATTCTTCCGCGGTCGAGTCCGCGAACAGTCTCCGCCGCCTCAGCGCCGGCTCAACTCGTGGACGGCTTCGACGAGGGCGACGACGTTTTCCACCGGCGTCTCCGGGAGGATGCCGTGGCCGAGGTTGAAGATGTGGCCGGGGCGGCCGCCGGCCTGATCGAGAATTTGTCGGGCGCGCCGGCGGACGACCTCGGGCGTGGCGAAGAGCGCCACGGAGTCGAAGTTGCCCTGCACGGCCACGTCGCCGAGCCGCGCCCAAGCCTCGTCCAATCGCACGCGCCAGTCGAGCCCGATCACGTCGCCGCCGGCCTCGCGCATCAGCTCCAGCAGGCCCGCCGTGCCTGTGCCGAAGTGGATGACGGGGACGCCGGGCGTGACGCCCTCGACGACCGCGCGCGTGTGCGGCAGCACGTACTCGCGGTAGTCGTCGGGCGAGAGCGCGCCGACCCACGAGTCGAAAAGCTGCACGGCCTGCGCGCCGGCGGCGACCTGCGCGTTGAGGTAGCGCGAGAGCGCGCGGGCGATCAGAGACATCATCGCGTGCCACGCGCCGGGGTCCGTGTACATCAGCCGCTTGGTGTGGACGTAGTTCTTCGAGCCGCCGCCCTCGCAGATGTAGGAGGCGAGCGTGAAGGGCGCGCCGCAGAAGCCGATGAGCGGGAGGTCGGGCCGCAACTCGCGCCTCGTGATGCGGACGGCCTCGTAAACGTAGTCGAGCGCCGACACGTCCTCGACCTCGCGCAGGCGTTCAACGTCCTCCTTCGCGCGGGCGGGGTTGTGGATGGCGGGGCCTTCGCCTTTGGCGAATTCGAGTTCGAGGCCCATCGGCTCGACGATGAGCAGGATGTCGGCGAAGATGATGGCGGCGTCCACCTTGAGGCGGTGCGCGGCGTAGACGGTGACCTCGGCGGCGACCTCCGGCTTCTTACACATCTCAAGAAAGCTGTGCTTGGCCCGCACGTCGCGGTACTCCTTCATGTAGCGCCCGGCCTGCCGCATCAGCCAGACCGGCGTGTGCGGCACGGGCTCGCGGCGGCAGGCGCGCATGAAGGGGCTTTGGCGCAGTTCCTCGGTCAGGCGGAACCCGTCCCCGGCCTTCGCTGTGTCGCTCATGCCGACAATATAGCAGCAGGCCGCGCGCGCCGGGTAATCGGAACCGTTCAGGGCGGTTCGGAGCGCCACCACGGGGGCCGCCTTCTCCCGCCCCTCCGGCGGCTGGCGTCGCGGCGGGCGTCCCGGTGTTGGGAAAGGCCGTGTCGTTTCACGGGTTTATGGTGCGGCGCACGGTTTCCGGCCGAGTCCCCTCCGGGGGCGGGGCGGCGGGGCGGAATCTGTTAATATTTCCTGCCACAAACGGCGTGCCTGTGGTGTTTTAGGGTTGAGAGTGGCCGAATGAGCGAACGAGCGATAGAGGCTTTGGTTGACTCAGTGACAGATGCGGTTCCGACGGCGGCAGCCCGGACGCCCGTTTTCGACGAGGCGTTCACGCTGCACCACCGCGCCGTCTACCGCGCCGCCTACGCGCTCGTCCGCGACTCGGGGCTGGCCGAGGACGTGACGCAGGAGGTCTTTCTCAAGCTCTACCAGCACCTCGGCTCGCTCCAGAACGAGGAGCACGTCCGGCCGTGGCTGCTGCGCGTGGCGGCCAACACGGCGCTCAACACGCTGCGCAGCCGCGGCCGTTCGGGCGCGCGCGAGGACGAGTTCGCGCAGGCGGCGGCCGTCGGGGCGCACGGCCCGACCTCGGTCGGCATCGAAGCCGACTACGAGCGCCGCGCCGAGGTCGAGGAGGCGCGCCGCGCGCTGGCGCAGATCAAGGAGCCGATGCGCAGTTGCCTCCTGCTCAAGCAGCAGGGACTCTCCTACCGCGAGATCGCGCAGACGCTCTCGCTCAACGAGGTCAACGTCGGCAGCCTGATCGCGCGCGGCCGCAAGGAGTTTGTGAGGGTGTACGGGAAGATCGGAGGACGCCGATGACGAAGAAGTGTCTCGACGAAGGAATCATACAGGCTTACCTCGACGGCGAACTCCCGCAGGAGTCGGCGCACGCGGCGGCCGCGCACCTCGCCGGCTGCGACGCCTGCGCCGCGGCGGTAGCCTCCGCCGAGCAGGCCAACAGCTTCTTCGCCGCGGCGTTCGCGCCCGACCCGGACGTGACCGTGCCCACGGAAGTTTTGCGCGCCCGCGTGGGCGCGGCCGTCGCGCAGCTCGAAGACGCGCCCCGCGCGCAGCCGAGCCGCCGCCGGAACCTCTCCGCGCTCCTCGCCCCGCTCAACGGACTCTTCTCCTTCACGCCGCAGCGCGCCGCGGCCTTCGCCTCCGTGCTCGCCGTCGTCGCCGTCGCCTTCGTCTTCCTCGCCGTCCGCCGCCAGACCACTTCGCCCGTCGGCCCGCGTTCGGACGAGGCGGCGCGTCAGACGCCGACCGCGCCGCAGCCGGCCCCCCAAACGCCGCCCGACCACGCCGCCTCGCGGCCCGAAGAGAGAGTCATCGAGCAGGCCGCGAAGCGTCACGACGCGCCCGCGCCTTTGATCGCTCAGGCTGCCGCGCCGAAGCCGCGCGCCGTCAGGGGGCGCGCTCCGGTTCAGGCCCGCAAGCCGGGCGGCGCGCCCCCGGCCGAAGCGGCGGGCGCGGAGACGGCGAGCGCGCGGAAGGCCGAAGCCGCGCTGCCGGGCGAGAAGAATTACAGGGAGGCCATCGCCTCTCTGGAGCGCGCGGTGAAGGTCGGCGGCGACGCGGTGCTCAACCCTTCGACCCGCATCGAGTACGAGCGCAACATCGCGGTGCTCGACCGCGCCATCGAAGAGACGCGCCGCGTCGCGCTCAGCAACCCGAAGGACAAGGAGGCCGTGAGCTTCCTGATGTCGGCCTACCAGAGCAAGGTCGAGCTGCTCGCGACCGTCGCCGATCAGGCGCAGGTCGCCGCCGTCGGGCGCTGAGCGGCGGGTCATCCTAATGAAGTTTTTACCTCTCATCATCCTCCTGTCGGCCGCCGCGCCGGTCGCGGCCCGGCAGACGCCCGCGCCGCAACCCGCGCCGCAA
>DATMVI010000123.1:0-2080 GCA_035563275.1 Pyrinomonadaceae bacterium | reverse complement strand
GAGGCGCGCGGCCAGCAGGCCGACGGCGAGGTAGGCGGCGACGCTTAAGCCGACCGCCTCCGTCACCTTCGGCAGCGTGGACGAGCCGGCCGCGCCGCCGCCGCCGGGCAGCAGGCCCGACGCCAGCGAGAACATCGCCGCCGTGTAGCTGACGGCGCAGCCGACCGAGGTCAGCAGCGCCCCGCGCGACCCGAGGAAGACGCTGGCGGCCGCGACGACCACGATGTAGAGCGCGGAGTAAGGCGAGTAGATGTCGCCCGTCACCCAGACGAGCCACGTGATGAGCAGGATGTCGAGGGCGAACTGCACGCCGGCCTGCGTCTCCAGACGGATGCGGGAGAAGCGCAGCGCCAGCGCGTAGAGGCCCGAGAGGGCCAGCACGGCGAGCGCCAGCGCCAGCGTCGCGCCGGGGCGGCCGGCCGCCGGCGGGCCGGCCGCGGCCGACTCCGACCAGAGCAGGCCGACGCCGAGCAGCAGCCCCGCGGCCAGCACCCGCCCGCCGACGAGCCACCACAGCCAGCGCCTCCGCACACGCGCCGCGCCCTGCTCGACACTCTCACCGCGCACAGGCATCGGCCCTTAGCCTAGCACAAAAAAAGGGCGCCGGGTGCCGGCCGCCCGGCGACGGGGAAGGCGACCCGTCTTAACCCGAAACCCGGCGCCCCCGCGGAGGCATCGCCGCCCGCGCGAAAATCATCTTTATTAACAGTATCTCAGGCTCAGGTGAGGTGTTATGAAGGGCAAAAAGTATTCAAACATGCAGAAAACAACTTCGACCTTGTCGCGGGCGAGGGCGGCGCTGTGGGCGGCCCTCGCGGCGGTGACGCTCGCCTCGTTCGGCGTCCCGGCCTCGGCGCAGACGGCCACGCCGCCGCGCGCCGCCGCCTCGCAGAACTCTTACGCCGACGTGGTCGGGCGCGTCGCGCCGGCCGTCGTCACCATCCGCTCGCAGCGCCGCGTGAGCGCCTCGCAGCAGTTCCCGTTCATGGACGACCCGCTGTTCCGCGAGTTCTTCGGGCAGCGCGTCCCGCGCGGCGGGCAGCAGCCGCGCAGCGAGCGGCAGCGCGGCCTCGGCTCCGGCGTCATCGTCTCGGCCGACGGCTACATCCTGACGAACCACCACGTCGTTGACGGCGCGGAGGAGATCACGGTCGAGCTGACCGACAACCGGACTCTGCGGGCCAAGCTCGTCGGCTCCGACCCGCCGAGCGACCTCGCCGTGCTCAAGGTCGAGGAGCGTGGCCTGCCGGTGCTGCCTCTGGGCAACTCCGACACGGTGCGCGTCGGCGACGTGGTGCTCGCCATCGGCAACCCGCTCGGCATCGGACAGACCGTGACCTCGGGCATCATCAGCGCGAAGGGGCGGCAGACGGGCCTCGGCGACGGCAGCTTCGAGGACTTCCTCCAGACCGACGCGGCGATTAACCGCGGCAACTCGGGCGGCGCGCTCGTCAGCGCCACGGGCGAGCTCATCGGCATCAACTCGCAAATCCTCTCGCCCTCGGGCGGCAACATCGGCATCGGCTTCTCGATCCCTTCGAACATGGCGCGCGACGTGATGAGCCAGCTCGTCAGCACGGGCCGCGTCCGCCGCGGCATGGTGGGCGTCTCGATCCAGCCGGTGACGGCCGACATCGCGGCGAGCCTGAACCTGCCGGCGGTGCGCGGCGCCCTCGTCAGCGAGGTGCAGCCCGGCAGCCCGGCCGAGCGCGCGGGCGTCCGGCGCGGCGACGTCATCACGTCCGTCAACTCGACGCCCGTGGCCGACTACAACGCCTTCCGCAACACCATCGCGCGCATCCAGCCCGGTACGGAGGTGACGCTCACCGTCGTGCGCGACAACCGCGAGCTGCAACTGCGCGCGACGCTCGCCGAGCTGCCCGTCGAGCGGGCCGAGGGCGAGCAGACGCCCGCGGGCGGCGAGGAGAACGCCTCGGGCGGCGGCCGCCTCGGCGTCGCCGTCGAGCCCCTGACGCCCGAGTCGGCGGCGCGTCTCGAGTTGCCGCGCGACACCCGCGGGCTCCTCGTCACGAACGTTGACCCGGAAGGCCCCGCCGCCGACGCCGGCGTGCGTCGCGGC
>DATMVI010000122.1:0-2402 GCA_035563275.1 Pyrinomonadaceae bacterium | reverse complement strand
CTCCGGCAGGGCGGTCGCGTCTCCCCCGAAGACCTCCCGCCGAAGGTGTTGAGCGGCGAGGCGGCCGGGGCCGAAGGACTTCCACCCTCGGACGATCTGGCCGGCCTCTTCGACGGACTGCCGACCATCGACGACATCGAGCGGCGCTACCTCCTGCACGTCCTCGATGCGACGGGCGGCAACCGCAAGCGCGCCGCGGAAATCCTCGGCATCAACCGCCGGACGCTCTACCGCATGGCCGCCCGCTTCCGGATAGACCTCGAAGACCGGAGGCCGGCGGGCCACACATGACACCGCCGGGGAATAACGCATGCTTTTCAATAACCTCGCACGGGGCAGACGCCGGCGCCTGTGGGTGGCGCTCAGCTTCTTCATTCTGGCCGCCGCTTCCTCCGCACAGGCGCAGACGCCGACCTCCGCCGAGGCTTACCTGCGGCGCGGCCTCGCGCGGCAGTCGCGCGGGAACGTCTCCGGCGCGCTCGCCGACTTCAACAGGGCTCTGGAGCTGAAGCCGGCGCTGGCCCCCGCCTACTACTACCGCGGCAACCTGCTCTACGGGCGCGGGGACTACAGAGCGGCGATTGGCGACTACGACCGGCTCGTCGAACTCGACCCGCGCAACCCCGCCGCCTTCTACAACCGCGGCGTCGCACGCTTCGCCCTCGGCGACTGGGCCGGGGCCGCCGGCGACATGACCGGCGCCGTCAGCCTCGACGCCCGGCACGCGCGGGCCTTCTACGTCCGCGGCGTCGCCGAGCACATGCTCGGCCAAATCGACGCGGCCGTCGCGGACTTCGACCGGGCCGTCGAGCTCGACCCCCGTTACGCCGAGGCGTACAACAACCGCGGCGCGGCCCGGCAGGACAAGGGCGATCTGGAGGGGGCCGTCGCCGACTTCGGGAAAGCCATCGCGCTCGACCCGAGCTACGCCGAGGCTTACGCCAACCGCGGGGCCGCGCTCCTGCTGCAAGGCCGCAAGGCCGAGGCGCAACGGGACTTCGACCGCAGCGCCAAGCTCAACCGGGGCATGAGAGGCATGGTTAGAGAGAGCGTCCGAGGGGTGAAGCGGCCGAGGCCGCGCGACGAGTAGGGTGTTATGTCGGTTCACACTGAAGCCCGGACAGTCTTGGTGGCGGACGACAGCGACGACACGCGCCGCGTCGTGCGGTGGATGCTGGAGCAGAAGGGCTACGCAGTCATCGAAGCGGCGGACGGACGGCAGGCGGTCGCGGCCGCCGTCCGCCATCGCCCCGACCTGATCCTGATGGACTTAATGATGCCCGTCCTCGACGGGTTCGACGCCGTCCGGCAGGTGAGGGAGCACGAGGGGCTGCGCGGCGTGCCGGTCATCGCCATGACGGCGCGCGACATGGCCGCGTCGCGGGACAGGGCCGAAGACTTCGGCTTCGACCAGTACCTCTCCAAGCCGCTCGACTTCCTGAGGCTGAACGTCGTCATCGAGAGACTTCTCGGGGGCGCTCCCGCGAAGCCGTCCGGCAGTTGGTAGAGAAGGGATTACAGGCCAGCCCGCCAACGAAACGCCGCCGTCAAATTACGCTTGACGAAGAGTCCGACGGGCGTAAAGTGTGCTCGTGACGGCGCAACAGGGTGAGTTCGCCGGTGCTGAACCGCCGGGAGCGAGCGTCCCTGCTCGCCGGCTACGTCGCCTGCACGTATTCCGTCGTCTCGTGACGTTGAACTCTACGCCCGCGCGAAGATGAATAAGGAGAGGCGTGTGCGCGACGCCCGGCAAGTGAACATCGTCAGCGCGGAGTTTAAGGCAGACCCCTTCCCGCTGCTCGCGCGTTTGCGCGCCTCGGAGCCCGTCTACCGCACCACCCTGCCGGACAAAGTCAAAACCCCGGTCTGGTTGTTGACCCGCTACGAAGACGCGGGCGCGCTGTTGAAGGGCGAGCGTTTCGTCAAGAACCGCCGCAGCGCCCTGACGCCGGAGCAACTCCGCAAACTCCCGTGGGTGCCGCCGATGTTCCGGCCGCTTGAGCGCAACATGCTCGACCTCGACCAGCCCGACCACACGCGGCTGCGGGCGCTCGTACACAAGGGGTTCACGCCGAGCCTCGTCGAACAAATGCGGGGGCGGGTGCAATCTCTGGCGGACGAACTGCTGGATAAAGTCGCGTCGAAGGGCGAGATGGATTTAATCGCCGACTACGCGCTCCCGCTGCCAATGACGATCATCACCGAAATCCTCGGCGTGCCAACCGAAGACCGCCATAAATTTCATAAGTGGTCGCAGGCCGTCGTCTCGCTCTCGTCGCCCAACGCTACCGTGAGGGTCATACCCTCAGTCTGGATGTTCATCCGCTACCTGCGGCGTTTCTTCAAAGTGCGACGACGAGACCCGCGCGACGACATGGCGAGCGCACTCATCCAAGCGGAAG
>DATMVI010000121.1:0-18682 GCA_035563275.1 Pyrinomonadaceae bacterium | reverse complement strand
TCGCCCTCAACCTCCTCACGCACGGGCTGCTCACGGCGCTGCTCTGGGCGCTGCTCTGGGCGCTGCGCGCGGGGTAGTGAAAACGAGGGCGCGGCCGACGGCGGGGCGTCGCGAGTGACGCCCCGCCGTCGGCCGCGCCCTCGTTTCGTCTCTACTGCTTCGCTTCGAGCTTCCTGAGGCGCTCGACGGCGTTGGCGTTCTGCGGGTTGAGTTCGAGCGACTTGCGGTAGTTCCGGATGGCGAGGTCGCGCTCGCCGGCGGCGGCGTAGGCTTCGCCGAGGCTGTCGTAAGGGTTGGAGGCCTGCGGGTACGCCTCGACGTTGAGCTTGAAGATTTCGACCGCCTCTTTGACGCGCCCCGACCCGAGCAACTGGTAGCCGAGCGTGTTCAGTTGCCCCTCCGAGAAGTCGTACTTGTCGGCCTGCGTCGCCTTCAGCTCGCGGTACTGTTTAATCGCCTCCTGCACGCCGCGCTCGGAGACGGTCTTCATCAGCACGTCGGCGATGAACTGGCGGGGCGGCTCGACGGGCAGCCCGGCGAGGACGCGCCAGATGTTGCGCGAGATGGGGTCGAGCGGCGCGCCGCCCGTGTTGTTCAGGAGCACGACGAGGTTCTTCGTCTCCGGCTGGCGCAGGATGAGCGTGTGGAAGCCGTTGATGCCGCCGGCGTGCCCGACCACCAAGACGGGCGCGCCGCCCGGCGCGAGCGGGGCCTTCGTCGCGAACCAGCCGTAGGCGTAGTCCTGTAGCCCCGGCTTGAACATCAACTCGCGCATCGCGGCCGGCAGAACCTTGTCCGTGTAGAGCGCCTGATCCCAGAGGTAAAGGTCTTCGACCGTCGAGTACATCGAGCCGGCGGCGTAAGGGAGCGACATGTCGAGGTAGGCCGCGTTGACGTAGCCGGCGGGCGTGCGCGCGTAGCCGGCGGCGCGCTTCGGCAGCACGGGCGCGTGCAGGTCGTAGCCCGTGTCCTTCATGCCGAGGGGGTCGAGGATGCGCTCCCTGAGGGCGGCGTGGTAGGGCTTGCCCGTGACCTTCTCGATGATGGCGCCGAGCAGGAAGTAGCCGGAGTTGTTGTAGCTGAACTTCGTGCCCGGCTCGAATTCGAGGTCGCCGCTCGCGTACTTCGTCACGAAGTCGGCGACCGCGTAAGGGTCGCGGCTCACCTCGTTGAAGAAGTTCGGCAGCCCCGTGTAGCTCGGGATGCCCGAGGTGTGGTTGAGCAGTTGGTGGACGGTGACGCGGCCGCCCGTGTCCTTGCGGTAGTCGGGCAGGTAGTCGGTGACCTTGCCGTCGAGTTTGAGCTTGCCCTCGTGGACGAGCTGGAGGACGAGCGCGGCCGTGAACTGCTTGGTGATCGAGCCGATGCGGAACTTGGTGTCCGGCTCGACGGGGACGTTCCACTCCATGTTGGCGAGGCCGTAGCCCTTCTTGTGGATGACGCGGCCGCCCTCGGCCACGAGCGCCGCGCCGTTGAACTGTCCGTAGCCGTGGTAGGTCTTCAACAGCTCGTCGATGCGCGCGGCCTTGTCGCCTTGCGCGAGCGCGGGGGCGGCGGCGAGGCAGAGGAGGGCGAGCGAGAGGGCGAGGGCGCGGCGTGGCGCGGGGCGATTTTTCGTCATGCTTCTTCTCCGCGGAGGCTTTGATCGGCGTTGCCGGCTGAAGTCAATACGAGCGCCGGGGGGGCGGGGGTTGCAGGAATGGCGCGGGGGTGTGATGATGTCGGTCGGCCGCGCCGCGCCCCCGACTTGAAAGCGCGCGAGGTTGGTGGTAAGACATTAGCTTAAATTTTCATTCAACAGATTCGACGGCGCGCCGGCGGCTTCCGCGCGGGCGCGCCCCGAGAGGCGGGGCAGGCAGCCCGACACCGCGCGCCCCGCGGAAATCTTCATCTTAACGAGCCGGGTGGTTTTTGTGAGCAGCAAAGGTACCTCTTCGTCCCCCAGACGCCTGACGCGCGCCGAGCAGGAGGCGCAGTCGGCGGCCGAGCGCCTGACGGCGCAGATCGACGACGCGCTGGCCGCCGTCAGCGTCAAGTCGCCCGAGGGCGGCGACGACCTCGACGCCACCGCCGACCGCTTGGAGCGGGCCGCGCGCGACCTCTCGGTCGCCCTGCGCGAGCTGGCCGAGGAGCGCAAGCACAGGGAAGCGGAGTAACTTCCGGGGGGCGACAGCTCCAGAGGGATTCGGGCGGGAGCGCCGCCGGGTCTGCCCGCGAGGGCCGGCCCGCCGCGCTCCTTCCGCGTTTAGGCCCGCGATTTGTTCGCCGGGCCAACAAAGGAAAAGTTTCGGGTCGCGGGTTAAGAGGTTGTCTTTAACCCGGAGCTGGAAACTCGGAACTGATTCGACGAAGGAGAATGCATGACGGCAATCAAACAGGGCGCATCGCGTGAGCGGGGCCGCAGGCGCGGCGACACGGGGCTCGAAGCCCTCGGCATCAAGGCCCCGGCCAGCGTCCACTGGAATCTGAACACGGCGGAACTCTACGAGGAGGTCGCGCGCCGCGGCGAGGGCGTGCTCTCGGCCCACGGCGCGCTCCTCATGGACACGGGCGAGCACACGGGCCGCGCCGCCAAAGACAAGGCCATCGTCCGCGAGCCGGCGAGCGAGGAGAAGGTCTTCTGGGGCGAGGTCAACAAGGAGTTCCCGCAGGAGAAGTTCAACGCCCTGCGCGACCGCATGATGCGCTACGCCGACGGCCGCGACCTCTTCGTGCAGGAGACCTACGCCGGGGCCGACCCGCGCTACCGCCTGCCCGTCCGCATCGTCACGGAGCTGGCGTGGCACTCGCTCTTCGCCCGCACCATGTTCATCAACGACGACGAGGGTAAGGAGAAGCACGCGCCCGAGTTCACCGTCGTCAACTTCCCCGGCTTCAGGGCCGAGCCGGCCCGCGACGGCACGCGCTCGCAGACCTTCATCCTCATGGACTTCGCGCAGCGCCTCGTCCTCATCGGCGGCACGTCCTACGCGGGCGAGACGAAGAAGAGCGTCTTCACGATCCTCAACTACCTGCTGCCGCAGCGCGGCGTGATGTCCATGCACTGCTCGGCGAACGTCGGGCACGAGGGCGACGTGGCCGTCTTCTTCGGGCTGTCGGGGACGGGCAAGACCACCCTGTCGGCCGACCCCGAGCGCCGCCTCGTCGGCGACGACGAGCACGGCTGGTCGGACGACGGCGTCTTCAACTTCGAGGGCGGCTGCTACGCCAAAGTCATCAAGCTCTCCGCGGAGGCCGAGCCGGACATCTACCGCACCACGCGCATGTTCGGCACCATCATGGAGAACGTCGTCTACGACCCGCAGACGCGCGTGCCCGACCTCGACGACCCCTCGAAGACCGAGAACACGCGCGCGGCCTACCCGCTGACGAGCATCCCGAACATCGTCCCCGAGGGCTACGCGGGCCACCCGCGCAACATCATCATGCTCACGGCCGACGCCTTCGGCGTGCTCCCGCCCGTCGCCCGCCTCACGCCCGAGCAGGCCATGTACCACTTCCTCTCCGGCTACACGGCGAAGGTGGCGGGCACGGAGCGCGGCGTGACCGAGCCGCAGGCGACCTTCTCGACCTGCTTCGGCGCGCCCTTCATGGTCTTGCACCCCGGCGTCTACGCCGACCTCCTCGGCCGGAAGATTCAGGAGCACGAGGCCGCCTGCTGGCTCGTCAACACGGGCTGGTCGGGCGGCCCCTACGGCGAAGGGAAGCGCATGTCGATCAGGCACACGCGCGCCATGATCCGCGCCATCCTCAACGGCTCGCTCGCCTCCGCCGAGACGCGCCCCGACCCGGTCTTCGGCGTCCACGTCCCCGTCTCCGTGCCCGACGTTCCGGCCGAGGTGCTCGCGCCGCGCAACACGTGGAAAGACCCCGAAGCCTACGACCGCAAGGCGGCGGAGCTGGCCCGCCGCTTCAACGAGAACTTCAGGAAGTACGAGGAGGGCGTCTCCGAAGCCGTCCGCGCCGCCGCGCCGAAGGCGGAGTAAGCCGAAGGTAAAAAGGGAAGAGGGTCGAAGGGAGGGGGGGACGGCCCCCTCTCCCTCCGGCCCTCTTCCTTTTCCCCTTTCCTCTTTCCCCCCTTGTTAAAATCTGTAGCCGAAGCCGAGGCTGGCCTGAAAGTTGTGCGTCACGTCGGAGGAGCTGAACTGCTCGCCGGTGAAGACGTTGCGGCCGGCGCGCCTGAAGCGGACGATGGTGTCGCCGAGGTCGACGCGGATGATGGTGCGCGACGACGGGTAGAACTCGGTGACGATGCCGGCGTCGAACGCGAGGTGGCTCTGCTCGCGGCGGCAGACGTTGAAGCCCGCGCCCCGGTCGCAGTCGAAGCCGGAGGTCGAGTTGCCGACGAACATCACGCCGGGCCGCGCCTTGCCGAAGACGCCCACGTACTTCGAGCGCGCCCCGGCCTTGAGGCCGACGAAGCCCTGCGCGTTCTGCCCCACCAAGTTGTTGCCGAGCTCGTCGCTGGGGAAGAAGGAGGTCTCGGCGTCGACGGCGAAGTGGTCGTTGAGGTTGTAGGCGAAGCGCGCGCCGAGCCCCTTCGGGGCGCCTTCGATGTTCTCCGCGCCGATGGCGGTGAAGACGGCCCCGACCTCGAACTTGTGCTCGTCGGTCTGCGCCCGCGCGCCCGAGGGCGCGAGCAGGATGAACGCCGCGATGGTGAAGAAAAAGCTCTTTCGCATGACTCTCACCTTCAGTTCCCGCTGTAGATTAAAGTGTCCGTCCTGGGCGAGACCTCCGAGGACTCGCTCTCCTCTTCCTCGTCGAACTCCTCGTCGCGGGGCCGGCGATTGCGCGGCTCGCGGTCGGGGGCGGCGCGCACGTCCCTGAGCTTCTTGACGATCTCTTTGCCGAGGTATTCGGCGGCGACGAGGCCGTTGACGGCGACCGCCTCGCCGCTCGTGACGATGACGCTGGTGCGCGGGTCGGTGACGGTGAAGATGTAGTTGAGCGCGGCCTTGTCCACGGTGATGACGAGGTCGGCGGCGCGCTCGTCCTCGACTAAGGCCAAGCCCCACTCGCGCAGCTCGCGGTACTTGTGCAGCTTGTATTCGAGGTACTTCCTGTCGAGGTGGCGCGTCGGGCGGACGTAGACGGTGCGGGCCGCGCGGGCGATGGCCGCCGGGTTGAACTCCTCGCGCCGGTCGCGCGCCGTGCGCTCGCGCGTGCGCCGCTCGGCCGCGTCGCCCTGCCCCGGCGCCTGCGCGGCGACCACGGCGCGGCCCGCGAACGCGAACAGCGCGACGGCCGCCAGCCACCCGACGATCTCGAACACTCTTTTCATCACGACCCTCCTTCTTGCGCCTCGCGCCTCGGTCTCTGCCGGTTCGTGCGGCACCCTCGTCACCTCACTCCGCCCCCACGTTGGCAACGCCCGTGCCGCGCGAAAACGCGGGGAAACCTGCCCGGCCCCGCGCGCCGAGCGCCGAGCCCCCGCGTCAGGTGAAAGAAAAATGCGACGCGCGCCCGCGCCGCATCCGCGCGCTTTGCTGGAAACCGGCGGGCCATCGGCCTTTTGTTAACGGGAGAGGGAGAACCGCAATCTTGACAAGGCGGGTGCTTGGCAATAGAGTCTCGACAGTCTCCGTTGATATGCGCGAGCGCGGCCCGTCGCCGCGCTCCTTCCGTCAAACTCGCCCGGGACGTTCCTTCGACGAGCGACACCCGCCCCGAAACAAGTCAGGGTTAGAGGCGACCTGAGATGCCCCCCGGCAGGTCTCTCGCGATCACTTCGCGCACGGCGTCAGCCCCCGCCCCGACGCGGCGGCCGCCTCCCTGCGCGCGCGCCCGGCGCGCAACCCTCGGCCTGCTGCTGCTGCTCGCCTGCGCCGCCTTCGCCCCGCCGCACGCCCGCGCGCAGTTCGAGCCGCGCCCCATCGAGCGCCACATCTCGGGCGGCGAGATACACACCTTCCGCCTGCGCCTCAACTCGGGGCAGTTCATCCGCGCCGTCTTCGACCAGCGCGGGGCCGACGTGGTGCTCAGCTTGCGCGGGCCGCGCGACGAGGAACTGCTCAGGATCGACAGCCCCGTCGGCGAGTGGGGGCCGGAGCCCCTCTTCTTCGAGGTCGAGGAGGCGGGCTTCTACACCATCGGCGTCCGCCCGCGCCGGGACGCGGCCGGCCCCGGCCGCTACGAGTTCCGCGTCACGGCCCGCCGCGCCACCGAGCAGGACGAGCGGCGCTTCCCGGCCGAGCGCGTCTTCATCGCCGCCACGCGCCTGCTCACGGACGCCGACGCCGCCGCCCTCGGGGCGAGCCTCGCGAAGTACGAGGAGGCGCTGCGACTCTTCCGCGAGGCCGAGGACTTCCGCGGCGAGGTGACGACGCTCGCCACGCTCGCCTCCGTCAGCCACGCGCTCGGCGACGCGCGCCAGTCGCTCCGCTTCTACGAAGAGGCGCTCGCGCTCCTGCGCGCGTCGAGCGAGACGGCCGAGGAGGCGCGCCTGCTGGCGCGGGCCGCGCTCGTCCACGACTCGCTCGGCGACCGCGAGCGCGCGCTCGCGCACTTCCGGCAGGCGCTCTCGCTCTTCCGAGCGGCCGGCGACCCGCTCGCCTCCGCCTACACGCTCAATCAGGTCGGCCACTTCCACCGCGCCGCGGGCGACGACCGCAAGGCGCTCGCCCACTACGAGCAGGCGCTCCCGCTCTTCCGCGCGGCCGGCGACCGCCGCGGCGAGGCCGTCACGCTCAACCACGTCGGGCTGGCCTACGACGCTTTGCGCGAGCGCGAGCGGGCGCGCGACTCCTTCCGCTCGTCGCTCGCCGTCTTCGAGACGGCCGGCGACTGCCGCGAGGTCGGCCCCGCGCTCTCGAACCTCGCGGCCGACGCGCTCGACTCCGGCGACCGGCGCAAGGCGCTCGAATATCTGGCCCGCGCCCTCGCCGTCCAGCGCGCCATCCGCGACCGCGAGGGCGAGGCCGTCACGCTCAACAACCTCGGCTTCGTCTACCACACGGCCGGCGACCACGCGCGCGCCTTCGAGCACTTCCACCTCGCGCTCGCCGCCCACCGCGAGGCCGGCAGCCGGCGCGGCGAGGGCGACACGCTCTCGAACCTGATGTTCGCGTGGGCCGCGCGCGGCCGCGGCGCGCTCGCCGCCTTCCACGGCAAGCAGGCCGTCAACGCCTATCAGGAGGTGCGGGCCTCCATCGCGCCGCTCGACGTTGAGGCGCAGAAAAGCTTTCTGCTGCCGCGCGAGGTGGTCTACCACCGGCTCGCCGAGTTGCTCGTCGCGCAGGGCCGGTTGCCCGAGGCGCAGCAGGTCGTCCGCATGCTCAAGGAGGAGGAGTATTCCGACTTCGTGCGCCGCGACTCCGGCACCGGTTCGTCAGCCCCCGCCCCGGCGACGCTCACGCCGGACGAGGCCGAGGCCGAGAAGCGCTACGCCGAGGCGGCCGAAGACGTGGCCGTGCGCGGCCGACGCCGCGCCGAGCTTCTGGGGAAGAGCTCGCGCACGCCGGAAGAGGAGAAGCAGCTCACGGCGCTCGACGCGCAACTCGCCGCCGCCGGCCTCGCCTTCCAAAGCTTCCTCGACCGGCTCGCGACCGAGCTGGGCGACACGAAGCAGGCGGCCCGCGTCGATCAGGTGCGCGAGTCGCAGGGGCTGATGGAAGACCTGCGCGAGCTGGGCGCGGGCGCGGTCGCCCTCTACACGCTCGTCGGCGAGGAGAAGTACCGCGTCATCCTCATCACGCCGGACGTGCAGGTGGCGCGCGAGTACCCGATCAAGGCGGCCGAGCTGAACCGCAAGGTGGCCGAGTTCCGCGAGGCTTTGCAGCGCCCCTCGTCCGACCCGCGGCCGCTCGCGCGCGAGCTCTACCGCGTGCTCGTCGGCCCCGTCGCGCGCGACCTCGAACAGGCGCGCGCCGAGACGCTGATGTGGTCGCTCGACGGCGTGCTGCGCTACGTGCCGGTGGCCGCGCTCCACGACGGCGAGCGCTACATGGTCGAGCGCTACCGCAACGTCGTCTTCACGCCGGCCTCGGCCGCGCGCCTCAAGGACGAGCCGAGCCCGCGCTGGCGCGGCCTCGGCTTCGGCGTCTCGAAGCCCGTCGGCGAGTTCGCGGCGCTGCCGGCCGTGCCCGAGGAGCTGCGCGGCATCATCCGCGAGGCCGACGCCGGGCCGGGCGTGCTCCCGGGGCGCATCGCGCTCGACGAGGACTTCACGCTCGAAGCCCTGCGCGCGGGGCTGCGCCAGCGCTTCCCGCTCGTCCACGTCGCCAGCCACTTCGCCTTCCAGCCGGGCCGCGAGGCCGACTCGTTCCTGCTGCTCGGCGACGGCACGCGCCTGTCGCTCGCGCAGATCAAGGTCGCGCAGAACCTCTTCGGCGGCGTCGAGCTGCTGACGCTCTCGGCCTGCGACACGGCGACGGGCGGGGCGGGCGCGGACGGCAAGGAGGTCGAGGGCTTCGCCGTGCTGGCGCAGCGGCAGGGCGCGAAGGCGGTGGTGGCGAGCCTCTGGCCCGTGGCCGACGCCAGCACGCGCCTGCTCATGCAGGAGTTCTACGGCCTGCGCGACGCGGGCGAAGGCATGCTCAAGGCCGAGGCGCTGCGCCGCTCGCAGCTCGCGCTGCTGCGCGGCGGCGCGTCGGCCGAAGGCGCGTCCGCCAGCCGCGGCCTCTCGAAGGAGACGCTCACCTCGAAGACGCCCTACGCCCACCCGTACTTCTGGGCGCCCTTCATCCTCATCGGCAACTGGCGCTGACGAAAGCCCCCGCGCCCCGCCCCGCCTACCGACTACTGACTGCTCCTTTTTTCTGGCAAGATATATTCATGGCTGAAGAGACCGGAAGTGGCCGCGCGCCCGCGACGCCGTTCGACCTCGGGGGCGGGGGCTTCGGGCAGGGCGAGGTGGCGGCGACGCTGCGCACCGTGGTCGAGACCGTCAGGCGCGTGATGCGCGCCGACACGACCAGCATCGCCACCTTCGCGATCGAAGAGCGCACGGTGACGTGGCGCGCGACGAGCGGCTTCGAGCGGGTCGCGCTTGAGGGCGGCGAGATCGTCAACCCCCTGCGCGGCGAGTTCGCCGCGCGCGCGGCCGAGGCCGGCGACACCATCATCGAGGTGCGCGGCCTCGCGGGCGACCTGCCCGAGAGCGAGTTCCCCCTGCACAGCGCCGAGGGCGTGCGCGACCTCGTGCTGGCGCGGCTCTCCGTGCGCGGCGAAGTGCTGGGCCTGCTCGCCGTCGGCTACCGCGCGCCGCACCGCTTCACGCCCGAGGAGCGCGCCCACCTCGAAGGGCTGTCGGAGATGGCCGCCCTCGCCCTCGACAACGCGCGCCTCTTCGAGACGCTCGGCGCGGCCAAGAGAATCTGGGAGCAGACCTTCGACGCCATCCCCGACGGCATCATCGTCCACGACGACCGCATGCGGGTGGCGCGCTGCAACCTCGCCGCCGCCGACACGATGAACCTGCACCCGGCCGAGGTCGTCGGCCTCTCCTGCGCCGACGCCTTCGCGCGCCTCTTCGGCGAGCGCGCCGCCGCCTACCACATGAAGCAGGGCGGCGTCGGCGCCTCCACCTCCTTCGAGCTACAGGCCGAGGACGGCCGCCGCTACCTCGTCTCGGTCGCGCCCATCACCACGCTGGGCGTCGGGCATCAGGCGCCGGGGGCCGGGTCAGAAGAGCGGGGCCGCGCCGCGCCGACTTCGCCGCCGGCCGACGACCCGGACTGCCCGACCTTAACCCACGACGCCCGCCCCTCGTGGAGCGTCATCACGTGGAGCGACATCACGGCGCTCGCCGAGGTGCAGGAGCAGTTGGCGCGCTCGCGCCGGCTGGCGACCATCGGGCAGTTGGCGGCCGGCGTCGCGCACGAGATCAACAACCCGCTCGCGGCCATCACCGCCTGCGCCGAGGCGACGCAGCGCGACCTGCGCGAGCGGCCCGAGACGGCCCGCCTGCTGGCCGAGGGCAAGTGTGACTACTACCTCGAAGAGATCGTCCGGCAGGCTTTGCGCTGCAAGGAGATCACGCGCGGCCTGCTCGACCTCGCGCGCCAGCGCCGCGCGCGGCGCGAGCCGGTGGACTTCAACGCCCTCGTCGCGCAGGCGGCCCGCCTCTTCGGGCAGCGCGCGCCCGGCGCCGGCTTCGACGTGCGGCTCGACCCGGCCGTGGGCGAGGTGGCGACCGACGAGGCGATGGTGCGGCAGGTGCTCGACAACCTTCTGTCGAACGCGCTCGACGCGGTCGCGGGCCGCGGCGGGCGGATCGGCGTCTCGACGGCGCTCGAAGGCGAGCGCGTGCGCGTCGAGATCAGCGACGACGGCCCCGGCATCGCGCCCGAGACGCTGGCCCGCGTCTTCGACCCCTTCTTCACCACCAAAGACCCCGGCCGCGGCTCGGGCCTCGGCCTCGCCATCTCGCTCACGCTGGCCGAGGCGATGGGCGGCGGCCTCACCGCCGAGTCCAAGCCCGGCGCCGGCAGCCGCTTCCGCCTCTGGCTCCCCCGCCGCACGCCGGAGAAGAACTAGAGGTTTCGGGCTCCGGGTTGGAAACCTCGCGGCCGCGACGTGAAAGGCTGAGGGCGGGTCGAGTCTTGCTCAAGACTCGACCCGCCCTCAGCCTTTCACCTCCCGCGCCGGCGGGATGTCGGGTTCGCGATTTTCGATCTCTGATTTAGTTCTCGGCCGCCGGTTTTCGCTTTCGACTGACGGCTGAAAACCGACGGCCGGCGACCCCCGACCGCGAAGCAAAAATCGCAAACCTGAAATTGTCTCTGTGGTAAGATGCGGCCCCGACTCTCTGCCATCTTGGAAGCCCGTCAAGTGTCCTTCTGGCCGCCGAACCTATGAGCAGAAAAATTCGCGTGTTGGTCGTGGACGACGACTCGGTGCTGCGCGGCCTGATTACGGATCAGACCGCGCGGATGGGCTTCGACTCGTCGCCAGCCGCCTCGGGCGAGGAGGCGCTCGGCGCCCTCTCGAAGTCGGACTTCGACGTGCTGCTGCTCGACATCCGCATGCCCGGCCTCTCCGGCCTCGACACTCTGCGCGAGGTGCGCAAGCTCGAAGACCCGCCCGAGGTCATCATGCTCACGGCCGACACCTCGCTCGGCACCGGCATCGAGGCCATGCGGCTCGGCGCCTACGACTACCTGACGAAGCCCGCCACGCTCGACGAGATCGAGGCCGTCATCCGCAAGGCCGACGAGAAGCGGCGGCTCGTCCGCCAGAACGCGAGCCTGAGGGACGCCGTGCGCGCGCCGTCCGCGGAAGACTCTTCGCCGCTCGTCTACCGCAGCGCGGCGATGGAGGGCTTGGTGGCTCTGGCCGAGACGGCGGCGCGGGCCGACTCGACCGTGGTCATCACGGGCGAGTCGGGCACGGGCAAGGACGTGCTCGCGCGCTTCATCCACGCGCGCTCGTCGCGCGCCGACGCGCCGCTGCTCGCCGTCAACTGCGCCGCCCTGCCCGAGTCGCTCTTCGAGTCGGAGTTCTTCGGCCACGAGCGCGGCGCGTTCACCGGCGCGACCGCCACCAAGCGCGGCCTCATCGAAGCCGCCGACTCCTCGACGCTCTTCCTCGACGAGGTCGGCGAGATGCCGATGCAGACGCAGGTCAAGCTCCTCCACTTCCTCGAAGAGGGGCGCTTCCGCCGCGTCGGCTCGACGCGCGACCGCGCGGCCGACGTGCGCGTCATCGCCGCCACCAACCGCAACCTCGCCGACGACGTGCTGTCGGGGCGCTTCCGCGCCGACCTCTTCTACCGCCTCAACGTCATCTCGCTCCACATCCCGCCGCTGCGCCAGCGCCGCGACGACATCCCCGCCCTCGTCGAACACTTCCTCTCGCTCTTCCGCGAGCGCTTCAACCGCCCCGCCCTCGACCTCTCCGAAGAGGCGCGCCGCCGCCTCGCCGCCTACGACTGGCCGGGCAACGTCCGCGAGCTGCGCAACGCCCTTGAGCGCGCCGCCGCCCTCGCCGCCGCCGACGCCATCGAGGCCGCCCAACTCCTCCCCGCCCTCGCCGCCGGCGCCGACACCTCCTCGCCCGCCTCCGCCCCCGCCGCCGGCGCGCCCGTCACGCTCGACCAGCTCGAACGCCTGCACATCCTCCGCGTCCTCGAAGAGACCGGCGGCAACCGCGAACGCGCCGCCGCCCTGCTCGGCATCTCGGCCCGCACCCTCTACCGCAAGCTCCGCGAATACGAAACCGGCGCGCCCGGCTGAAGAATTTTTGATTTCAGATTTTTGATTCGCGGTTGAAGGCGGGGCGGAGGTTAGCCGGCGGGCAGGGCGAGCAGCCGCGCGACCGTCGCGGCGACGGCGAGCACGCCGCCGGGTTTGCGCAGGAACGCGTCCGCGCCCGCGCGCCTCGCCTCCGCCCCGACCTCGCTGGCCGACACGACGACGACCGGCGTGCGCCGGCGGTGAGCCATGCCCCGCACGCACCTCGTCAACTCCAGCCCGCTCATGCCCGGCATCCTGTCGTCGAACAGGAGCAGGTCGTAGCGCGATTCGCCTTCGAGCCGCGCCAGCGCCGCCCGCCCGTCGGCGCAAGCTTCGACACGCCACCCTTCGAGTTCCAGCGTCTCCTTCAGCGCGAGCCGCACCGCCTCGTCGTCTTCAGCGAACAGAATCCACGCCCGCCGCGCGTCGCTCATCGTTAACCAATCCTTCGTTCGCCGTGCGAGCGCGGGCGCGGGGCCGGCCCGCGTCCCACCTTTACGCGAGGGCCGGCCCGCACGCGCCCGCCGCCCCGCGCGCGTCCTACCGTGCGCCGCGGGGCAAGCCTTCACATCTTCAACGCGCGCGTGAGGCGCAGGGGGCAAGCCCCTCGTGGGCGGGGCTTCGGGCAAACGCGCGGCGCTTCTGCTATCATGCGCCCGCTCTATCTTTGAAACCGCCGGCAACGACCTGATGCGCGCCTCATCCTCAGAAACGGAATGACGGCCGTCGCCCGGAAGGAGAGACTACCCACTCTCTTGGCGACGAAACCACGTCAGGTTACACTGGATACGATAGTATCCAATGGCAGGCTGGATGTCAAGCGCGATGTTCCACCGGGAGGCGACTCCCGGTGACCAAGCACGCCCGCACCAAGTCAGCCCGCCTCGCCGAAAAGCTGCTTCGTATTCGTCTGGCTTTAGGCTTGTCTCAAAGCGGCTTGCTTGAGCACCTCGGCTTCAGCGAAGAACTCTTCCGCAGCAACGTCTCACAATACGAACTCGGCACGCGCGAACCCGCCCTCCCCGTGCTCCTCCAATACGCCCGCGCCGCCAACGTTTGGGTTGACGTGCTGATTGACGACGAACTCGACTTGCCCGAAGAACTGCCGAGCTTGACAAAAAGTGAGGGCATTACACGGAAGCTACGACTCACGGCGAAAAAATCATCGGCTTCATCACGAGGTCGTTCCTGATGGGCCGAGCCGCACGCCTCAAACCAGAACGCCTCCCGGAGAAACTCCTCCGCATCCGCTTCGCCCTCGAACTCTCGCAGAGCCAGATGGTCAAGCACCTCGACCTCGACGACCTCATCTACCCGAACAACATCTCCGGCTACGAGACAGGCGAACGCGAACCGCCCCTCCCCATCGTTCTCAGATACGCACGCGCCGCCAACGTCTGGGCTGACGTGCTCATTGACGACGAGCTGGACTTGCCCGACGAACTGCCGAGCCGCAGGAAGAGCGCCGGCGTCAGTCGTTAACCCCACCACCTAAAGCGACTCGTAAGTTAAAGTGCGCGCCCGTGTTGATTGTAGGGGCGGGGACGAGCCCTGCCCCTGCAATTTTCCTGCCTCTAACCTAACCATCTCCTGCCTTTCGATAAGTACGCGGCGGCTGACAGCTTGTCAGTCATCGTGACAAATCTTCAGTCGGGCCTGTCAGGCGGGGGCGCGGCGGCGGCTTGCGAGCCCCACCCCCGCGAAGCGTAAACCCCCTTCAATTGAGCCATTTAAGTCGGGCGGGCAGCGAGCGCGTGGCGCGGCACGGGCCTTGTACAAGTGTGTCGCGCCGGGCGTGTGTCCGGCGACGCCCGTGGGGCGGAAGGTTCAGGGGAGGGGAGTGAGGCGAGCATGGCCCGCGTGATGATTTGCGACGACGACCGGGTGACGGCCGAGAGGCTGGTGGCCGCGCTGCGCGAGGCCGGGCACGAGGCCGAGACCTGCCGCCACACGATGGACGTGCTGCGCGCGGCGGCCGCCGGCCGCTTCGACCTCGTCGCCGTCGGGCTCGACATGGCCGGCTTCGGCCGCAGCGGGGCCGTCGAGGCCCTGCGCGAGGTCGCGCCGCGCACCTCGCTCATCGCCATCCACGACCGCCCCGCCGAGATCATGCGCGCCGCCACGCACTCGCGGCTCGCGGCCGTGCTCCCGCGGCCCGTCCGCGTTAAGGACTTCATGTACGCCGTCGCCTGCGCGCTGAAAGAGCCGGCGGCCGTCGAACCCGGCTGAGGCCCACGGCCGCACGGCCTGCGCCCCGCCTCACGCTTCACGCTTCACGACACACGCACCCCGCGCCCCGGCGCGGCCCATCCTTCGGACCGTTAAGGAGAACGATCAATCATGACCAAGCTGAGAAAGAAACCGGGCCTCGCCCCGCTCGTCGCCGTGCTGGCGCTGGTGGCCTTCGGCGGGGCCGCCGCCTTCGCGCAGCGCCAGCTCGCGGGCCGGCCCGAAGTCAAAGTCAACCTCGCCGGCAGCCTCGAACGCGGCGGCCGCCGGCTCGCCCTCGCCGAGGTCGAGAACGTGCAGCCGGGCGAGATTCTGGAGTGGCAGATCGTGTCTCTGAACGAGGGCACGGGGGCCGCGCGCGAGTACAAGGCCGTCGGCCGCATCCCCGCCGGCACGGCCTTCGTCGCGGGCAGCGCCGAGGGCGAGGCCGGCTCCGTCGTGACCTACAGCATCGACGGCGGCAAGACCTTCTCGTCCCAGCCCATCGTCGAAGAGAAGCAGCCGGACGGCACCGTCAAGCGCGTGCCCGCGCCGGCCTCCATGTACACGGAAGTGCGCTACGAGTGGTCTGACGCACTGGCCGCGGGCGGCAAGCTCACCGCCTCGTACAGGGTGCGCGTCAAGTAGAGGAGGGACGCAAGCGCGGCCGCCCTTCCCGCCCCGCGCCTCACGCCCGCCGCAGCGGGTCGGCCCGCTCCCGTCACCGACCAACCGAGGACTTAGAAGATGAACCAGAGAACCCAACCCCCCACACTCGTGCGCAAAGCCGGGGCCGCGCTCCTCGCGCTCGCCGCCGCGTGCCTCGTCGCCCTGCCCGCCGCGGCGCAGTCCACCAGCGGCGGCACGCAGATCAACAACCAAGCTTCGGCCAGCTACTCCGACGGCTCGACCACCTACAACGTCACCTCGAACATCGTGACCGTGACGGTCGCCAACGTCTCCGGCCTCGTCATCACCCCCGACGGCGGCTCGGTGCCGACGGCCGTCGCCGGCCAGACCAACGTCGACTTCACCTTCACCGTCACCAACTCCGGCAACTACGCCACGCAGGTGCGCTTCCCCGCGGGCGGCGGGGCCGTCTTCCCCAGCGGCCCGATCACCGTCACCGGCGCGCGCGTCGACGTTGACGGCGACGGCTTCGACGCGAGCGAAGACATCGACATCTTCGGCAACGGCGCGGCCGTCCTCTACCCCTCGGCCTCGCCGTGGCTCGCGCGCAACGCCTCTTTCAACGTCGTCGTCCGCGTCTCGGTCAACGCGGGCGCGGCCACCGGCGCGACCTTCGGCGTCACGCTCGGCGACGCCGCGGCCGACAACGAAGCCTCGGAGGGGACGAACACCGAAGTCCGCACCTCCGTGCCTTCGGGCACGACCGCGCCCGTCAGCGGCGAGTCGGAGGCCGTCGGCAGCGCCACCTCGACGGTCGAGAACGACGCGCGCTTGCAGGTCGAGCTGGACGTGCCGGCCGGCCCCGTGGCCCTCGGCTCCAACATCACCTACGGCGTGACGGTGCGCAACACCGGCGCGCGCCCCGTGGCCGCGCAGACCTTGCAGAACGTCTCGGGCGGCGCGGCGACCGGCGTCTTCGCCGTCGTCCCCGTCCCCGCGGGCACGGTCTTGCAGTCGATCCCGGCGCCCCCCGCAGGCGTCACCGTGCTCTACTCGGTCTCGCCGCTCGGCGCAGACCCCGCGCCCGCCGACCCGCCCGCGAGCGGCCCGGTCTCGAACGCGGTGGCGTGGACTTACGCGCCGCCCGCCGTGCTCTCCTCGACGACGCGCGTCGCCTTCCGCCTCAACAACGGCGGCCCGCTCGCCGCCTCGGCCTTCGTCGATAACCTCGACCTCGTGCTGACCGTCCAGACCGGCGTCAACGCCTCGGTGCCCGTCTACGGCATCGCCGAGGCGTTCGGCCGCAACAGCGTCGGCTCGCCCATCACCGACCAGAACGACCACTCGTCGGGGCAGGTCGGCAATCAGGGCGACGGCAACGCCAACTTCAACGAGCCGCGCCACGGCACGGACGCCGCGACGGCCACGCAGGGCCTGCGGCTCCCGACGCTGCTCACGCAGGTGGGCGACGTGCTGCTCGGGCCTTCGGGCGCGCCCGGCGCGGCCGGCCCCGGCGGCGACAACAACCTCGACTACACCAACAAGTCGGTCGCCCCCGCGGCCATCGCCGGCCTCTCGCACCTCAACACGCTGTCGGGCGCCGTCTCCGTGGACTTCGTCAACACGGTGCAGAACACGGGCAACGCCAACGACACCTTCACCTTCTCCGCGCCGACGGTCCCGGCCGGCTTCACCGTCCAGATCAGCACGGACGGCGTCAACTTCGTCGCGGCCTCGTCGAACCCGACGCTGGCCGTCGCCTTCGGCGCGTCGGCCAACATCACCGTGCGCGTCACCACCACCAACAACGCGGCCGTCCTTCAGGGCTTCTCCACGACGATCCGCGCCGCCTCGGCCAACACGCCGGCCGAGACCAACGACACCATCAACCGCGTCTACACGGGCTTCCTGCGGCTCGAAAAGACGGCGACCGTCATCAACAACACGACCGTCGGCAACGGGCAGGACGACCCCGGCCCCGACGACGCCGTCTCCGGCGCCGATGTCGAGTACGTCATCACGTACACGAACGTCTCGGTCGGCGGCGGCGGCGCGGGCTGCGTCGACCTCGTGGCCTCCTCGGTCGTCATCACCGAGCGCGGCGATGTCGCGCCGAACAACTGGAGCGCGACCACCACGCAGGTGACCGCCCCGATGCCCGTGGACGCCAACTCCACCGGCACCGCCGGCACCGTCACCGACGAGACGACCGGCCTCGCCGTCACGTCCGCCACCGTCCGGCTGCGCGACCAAGTCCCCAACCTCGGCCCGCAGGCCACGGGGACGTTCACGTTCCGCCGCCGGATCAACTAAAACGAGTGCGGAAGGCGGGGCGCGGGGTGATGAATTAAAGACAGCCCGGTTCATCACACCCCGCGCTCCGCGCCCCGCGCCCCTCACTCCGCTTGGTCTTCTCCGATGACCGACGCCCGCCCCAACCGCACCGTCGTCGCGCTCGTCGTCGCGCTCGTGGTGGCCGCCCTCTCGGCGGCGCACGCGGCGCGCGCCGGGGCGCGCGACGGCGGGGTTGAGGCGGGCGCCGTCATTTCCAACCGCGCCGAGGCGAGCTACACGGATTCGACCGGCGCGGGCTTCGCCACCTTCTCGCCGACCGTCTCGGTGACGGTCGTCGCCGTCGCCGGCCTCGCCGTCACGCCCGACGAGACCGAGCCTTCCGCCACCGTCGCCCCGCGCGACCGCGTCTCGCGCCTCTTCCGCGTCTGCAACACCGGCAACACCCCCGACTTCTACACGCTCGTCGCGGCCGAAGCGACCGCCCCGGCCGCGCTCGTCTCGCTCCACTTCGACCTCGACGGCTCGGGCGCCGTCAGCGAAGGCGACCGCCCCGTCACGCTCAACCAGACGATGAGTCCGCGCCTGCCGCGCGGCGGCTGCGCCGGCGTCGTCGCCGTGGTCGACACGAACGACGGGCAGGCGGGCCAGCAGTTCTCGATCAGAATTACGGCGCGCTCGAACGTGCTCGACGCCGTCGGCGGCGGCGCGCGCGATGTCGGCACCATCGTCAACGTCTTCGGCAAGGGCGCGCGCCTGACCTCGCCCGACGACCCGGAGCTGCCGCCCGTCAAGCTCGTCGAGGGGCGCGACCGCGCCACGGCCTCCGCCGGCCAGACGCTCAACTTCTCGATCTCTTTCCGCAACGGCGGCGACGTGGAGGCGCGCGGCGTCGTGCTGCGCGACGACCTGCCCGCCGGCCTCGACTACGTGGCCGGCTCGCTCCGCCTCGAAGGGCAGCCGCTCACCGACGCCGAGGACGCCGATCAGGGGCTCGCCCGCGAGCGGCGGCTCGAAGTGCGCTTCGCCAAAGTCGCCGTCGGCGGCGTGGCGCGCGTCTCGTTTCAGGCGCGCGTGGCGGCGGCGCTCGCGCCCGGCGCCGGCCTCGTCAACACCGCCGTGGTGACGGCCGACAACGCGCCCTCGACTTCGAGCACGAACGCGACCGCCGTCGTCAACCCCTTCGGCTTGGTCTATCAGGGGCGGAGCGCCGGCACGCCCATCGCGGGCGCGCGCGTCGCCTTCCAGGCGCGCGTGGCGGCGGGCGTCCCCGCGGGCACGGGCGTCGTCAACACCGCGCTGCTGTCGGCCGAGAACGCGCCCCCGGCCGCGAGCACCGACGCCACGGCGGTCGTCAACCCCTTCGGGCTCGTCTA
>DATMVI010000120.1:0-4241 GCA_035563275.1 Pyrinomonadaceae bacterium | reverse complement strand
GCCCGCCCGCGCGGCCGGGCGTGCTCGCTTCACAACGCCTCGAACGCGGTGGCGCGGACGACTATCTTCTCCTGCCGGAAGCGGCGCTCCAGCTCGCGGCGGTACGCGGCCCACCACGCGCGTTCGAGCGCGTCCGCCATCACCTCGAAGATGACGACCTCGTCGCGGCTCACCTCGCCGCCCTCGGCCCACACGCCCTCGGCCGGCGCGCGGCGCAGCGCCGTCACCCCGCCGAAGCGCTCGGCCAACTCGTCGCGCACGCGGTTAAACTCCCCCGCCCCGAACGCCCGCCCCTCGTTGTCCGTCAGCGGCAGCAGTATCTCGATCAGGTGCATAGGAAGAAGTAGTCAGTAGTCAGTAGTCAGTAGAAAGACCTTCGGTATCGTATCGCCAGCGTGTCAGCGTCAACAGCAATAACGCGGAGCGCTACTGACTACTGACTACTGTCTACTGACTACTGCTTTTTATCTTCGTGGCCGGACGGTGATGAAGATGGTGCCGGCCTGCGGGCGGGTGACGAGGAGGAGGAGGGGGCGGTCGGCGGCGTCGTCGATGGCGGCGCGCAGCTCGTCGAGCGTGCGGACGGGGCGGCGGTCGGCCTGCTCGATGAGATCGCCCTGCCGCAGCCCCGCCTCCGAGGCCGGCCCGCCCGGCTCGACGCCCGTCACGACCAACCCCTGCGCGTTCTCCGGCAGGTTCAGGCGCGCGGCCGTCTCCGGCGTCAACGGCTGAGCCGTGATGCCGAGACGGCCGCCCCCTTCGCCGCCGTCGCCGCCGCCGCCCCCTTCGTTCTGGCCGCGCTCCTGCGCGCCGCCCGCCGCCAGCTCGCCGAGCGTCACGCGCGCCTGCCGCTCCTGCCCGCCGCGCAAGAGCGTGAGCGTCACCTCCGAGTTGGGCTGCGCGGCCGCGACGAGGTTGCGCAGCACGTTCGGCTCGTTGACCTCCTGCCCGTTGAAGGCCGTGATCACGTCGCCGCGCTCGATCTCGGCGCGCGCGGCGGCGCTGCCCGGCTGCACCGCGCTGACGATGACGCCGCGCGCCTCGCGCATGCCGATGCTCGCGGCGATGTCGGCCGTCACGGCCTGCACCACGACGCCCAACTGGCCGCGCCGCACGCGCCCCTGATTGATGAGCTGCTCGACGACCACCCGCGTCATGTTCGAGGGGATCGAGAAGCCGATGCCGATGTTGCCGCCCGAGGGCGAGAGGATTTGCGAGTTGATGCCGATCAGCTCGCCGCCCGTGTTGACGAGCGCGCCGCCGGAGTTGCCCTGATTGATGGCCGCGTCGGTCTGGAGGAAGTCCTCGAAGCTGCCGTCGGAGAGCCCGGTCTGCCGCCCCTTGGCCGAGATGATGCCGGAGGTCACGGTCTGCCCGACGCCGAGCGGGTTGCCGATGGCGAGCACGATGTCGCCGACGCGCACCTTGTCCGAGTCGCCGAGCGAGAGGAGGGGCAGGCTCGACTGCTCGACCTTGAGCACGGCGAGGTCGCTCGGCGGGTCGGAGCCGACGAGCTTGGCGTCGAAGCTGCGGCGGTCGGTCAGCTCGACCGTGATCTCCTCGGCCCCGTCGACGACGTGGTGGTTGGTGACGATGTAGCCGTCCTGACTGATGATGACGCCGGAGCCGAGCCCCTGCCGCACCTGCCCGCGCGGCGGCTCCTGCGGCGCGCCGCGCTGGCCGAAGAAGTCGCGGAAGAAGGGGTCGTCCATGAACGGGTGCTGGCGCGGCGCGCGCACGACCCGCGCCGAGCGGATGGTGACGACGGCCGGCGCGACGCGGGCCACGAGGTCGGCGTAAGAGTTGCGCTCGACATCCGGGGCCGGCCCCGTGCCCGAGGGCTGCGGCAGCGTCAACTGCGCGCGGTCGCGGCACGCGCCCGCGAGCGCGGCGGCGAGGAGGAGCAGAAGCAAACGGCTCGTGAGTTTCATCTTCAATGCCTCTCGACGGGTTCGAGCGCCCGGCCGACGGGCCGGGCGGTCGTCACCTTAGTACCACCCACGGATGGATATTTTGCTCTGAGAATCTAACAATTTACGCAAGCCTCGTCCAAGCCCGCGCGCCGCCGCCCCCGCCGGCCCTCGCAAAAAGGGCCCGCGGCCGCGGCCGCCTGTGCTATCCTCGCGCCCGCCCCGCCCCCGGAACCGGCGGCGCGGAAACGTTTTCGCCGCCCCGTCACTTATATCCGAAGGCCGCCCCGCGCGGCGGCCGTCCAACGTCCAAGCAGGTCGCCCCGTCGGCCGCCGGCCCGGCCTCCCCGCGCCGGCCCCACTTCACCCGTACCGCAACCCCGCGAAAGGAAGCAGGAGAGATGTCGCAGGAAAAAATCAGCCCCCAGCAAGCCGCCGAGATGATCTTCCCCATCGACACGGCCCTTATCCGCAAGGAGTTGGAGAGACTGCTCAGCAAGCCGAAGTGCGCCGAGTTCGTCAGGGAGCTCATCAAGCGGGCGGCCGAGAACGCCGCGCCCGACAACACAATCGTCGCCGAGGGCGACGTGCTGAAGATTTACGACCTCGTCCTGACGCAGAAGGGTCTCGTGCGCGCGGGCGCGGAAGGCTCGCTGCCGGGCGCGAACTTCGCCACCGGCAGCATCGCCACCAACAACGCCGGCATCCAGATCGGCAACGTGCGGCCCGGCGCGCCCCTCACGAAAGACGAGTTGGCGGCGCTCTACCTCAAGAGCGACGGCCGCGTCGCCATGCACGAGACGATCCACCACTCGGGCCGCCTCGTCTACTCGGATCAGGACTTGGCCATCGTCGTCAGCACGATGCCGGGCGACCGGCCGCCGCTGCCGACCTCGGGCAACAGGTTCGATTTCAGCGCGTACTGGGATCGCGAGCTGAGGAACAGTTTCAAGTAAGATGAAGCACTTCAAAACCACCCGGCTCGCCGCGACGTGCGCGGGCCTGCTGCTGCTGGCCGCGGCCGCGGCGGAGGCGAAGGCGTGGCGGCGCGTCGTGCCGCTGCGCACGACGCGCGCGCAGGTCGAGCGCCGCTTCGGCAAGCCCCGCCCGCGCGACCGCCGCTACCACTTCCGCGCCGAGAGCGCCCTCGTCAACTACGCCGGCGGCGGCGGGTGCGCCGGAGGCGCCGAGTGGGACGTGCCGCGCGACACGGTGCTCAGCATCTTCGTCACCCCCAAGCGGAGGCTCGACATCGGGTCGCTGCGGCTCGACATGACGAAGTTCAAAAAGACGACCGCCTCCGACACGCCGAGCCGCGCCCTCTACACGAACGAGGAGGAGGGCATCACCTACGACGTGTTCGACGCGCCCGGCGAGTATCAGGGGCGCGTCCAGTCCATCACCTACGGCCCGACCGCGGAAGACCAGCACCGCCGCTGCCCCGACCGGCGACAGCCGCCGGCGCGGTAAGAACGGCCGCAGAGAACGGGGCCGCGCGCGGCTCTGTCAGTAAACCTCGAAGGCGGCGCGCTGCGTGGCGCTGGCGTGGGCGAGGTTGTCGGTGACGATAACCTCCAGCTCGTAGAGGCCGGCCGGGAGCTGGCCGAGCGTGATGCCGCCGTTGAGGGGGATGCGGGCCGCGTCCGCCGCGGCGTCGGTCTGGAGCTTGCGCGCGGGGCCGGTGACGACGGCGCGGCCGTCGCGCCAGACCTTCACCTGCGCCGAGAGGTCGGGCGGCCCCGCGCCCGCGCGCTGCGCGTTGTAGATGAAGGCGATGAAGTCCACCTTCGACGAGCGCGCGAAGCGGTGGTCAACGCTGAACTGCACCTGCTCCTCGCCCGCCTTGCCGCCGCCCACGGCCCGCCCGCCCATGTGCAGGCTGCTCAGCGCCAACTGCTTCTTCGCGAGGTCGGGGATTTCGATCCACTGGACGGCGGCCCCGACCTGCCCCGTGCGGTCGTCGCGCGTGGCGACGCGCACTTGGTAGAGGCCGGGGGGGAGCGGCGCGCGGTGGTTGTAGATGACGTTCTCGCCGCCCGTCGCGCCTTCGGCCGGCGGCGCGACGTTGAGCCGCGTCTTGAAGCCGGCGGCCTGCTTGCCCTGATCGTTGAAGACCACGCCCGCGAGGTCGACGGCCGCCGGCTGCTTGCCGTCGGGGCCGTAGCCGAGGCCCGCCGCCGAGACCTGCACGCCGGTCGTCAACACCGGCCCCGTGCCCGGCACGTCCACGAAGCTCGTCGCCACGACGGTCGGCACGCGGCCGCCGGCGGCCCCGGCCCTGAGCGCTTCGCCGAGGTCGGCGTCGGCCCCCTTCTTCGCGGGCGTCGCGGG
>DATMVI010000119.1:0-10376 GCA_035563275.1 Pyrinomonadaceae bacterium | reverse complement strand
AGCATGTAGCGCGCGAGCACCGCGCCGCCGACGACCGAGAGCGCGACGACGTGCGCGACCACGAGCGCCGCGAAAAGCATCTGCACGCCGACGGCGATGCGCGGCCTCTCCCCGCCCGCGTCGCGCCGGGGCTTCAGGAGCATCGCGGCGGCCGCCGGCAGCGTCAGCGCCCAGAGGTTCATGTGCGCCGAGACGTGCGCGATGCGCCGCCAGCCGGCTTCGAGGATGCGCGCGGGGTTGACCGTCGCCCCGACGTTGTAGCGCACGTACTCGGGGTTGCCGAAGACGTAGCCGGTCGCGGCGTAGTGGTAGGCGAACCACGCGGCCAGCGGCGCGAGCGCCAGCAGCAGCGCGAGAGAGCGCGCGACCCCGCGCGGCGGCCCTGAGCAGACGACCGCCGCCAGCTTCTCGCGCCCTCTCGCCGCGCGGCACAGAAGCTCCCAGCCGCACAGCGCGACGGGGATGAGGATCGCCGTCTCCTTCGCCAGACACGCCAGCGCCAGCAGCGCGACGCAGCACGCGCGCCGCGCGGCCGGCCTCCCGAAGAGTTTCGCGGCGGGCCGACCGCCGTCGGCGTCTTCGCCTCCGACCGCCGGCGGCGGCAGGTAGAGCACGAGCGCCCACATCGTCAGCGCGGCGACGGACATGTCGAGGTGGGCGAGCGCGCTCTGCGCGAAGAAGACCGGGTAGAGCGCCGTGCAGAGGGCGGTGGCCGCCGCCACGCTCCGGTTCGAGACGCGTTCGGCGAGGCGGAAGAGGCCCGTGAGCGCCGCGGCCGAGACGGCGAGCATCGCCGCGCGCGCCGCCCAGATGTGAAAGCCGAGCAGCTCCCACGCGAGCGCGATGTAAGCCATCACGAGCGGCGGGTGCGCGTTCGAGAGCGTCGAGCGCGCGACGAAACTCCTGTCCGCGTAGATGTCGCGCGCCGCGGGGATGAAGTAGCCGGCCTCGTCCCAGTAGTAGGGCAGGTTGATGACGGGCAGGTGGGCGAGCAGGACGAGGACGAAGACCGCGGCGAAGAGCAACGGGTAGAACGTCGCCCGCCGGGGCGGCGGCGGCTGGGGCTCGTGCGGGCTGGGCGGGCGGCTCACCGGGTCAGTTGCTCTGCGCGGGGAGGTCTTCGTCGGGCGTGAGCGATTCGATGAGTTCGGCGTCGAGCGAGCTTTCGGGCCGCTTGACCATCGTGAGGCGGTTGCCGCGCTCGTTGTACTCGACCTCGTCCATGATGTTGAAGATGAGCAGGACGCCGCGGCCCGAGGTCTTGAAGAGGTTGGCCGGGTCGAGCGGGTCGGGGATTTCGGTGAGGTCGAAGCCCTCGCCCTCGTCCTCGACGGTGAAGCGCGCCTCTTTGGCCGAGAGGTCGGCCGTGATGCGGACGAGCTTGCGGTGGTCGCCGCGGTTGCCGTGCTTGACGGCGTTGACGAACGCCTCGTCGAGCGCGATGAAGAGGTTCGAGGTGTCGGGCTTGATGACGCCGAGGGCCGCGACGCGCTCGATGAGGTAGTGGAGCACGCCGTTCATCAGGGAGAGGTCGCTCGGCAGCTCGAACTCGATGTGCTCGCGGACGTAAGGCAAGACCTTGAGGTCTTCGATGAAGCGGAGCTTGTAGCCGAGCGTCTTCTCGACGATGCCGCGCAGCTCCTCCTCGTCGTAGGGCTTGCGCAGGTAGTTGGCCGCGCCGAGCTTGAAGGCTTTGACGATGCCGGTGTGGTGGGCCTCCTCGGAGGAGACGACGACGGGGACGAAGAGGCGCTTGCGCTTGAGTTCGGAGACGAGCTGGACGCCGGTGTCGTCGTACTCGGCGAGGTCGGAGATGATGAGGTCGAAGTCTTCGAGGTCGTCGCGGGCGACGGCCGCGGCGCGGTCGCCGGTCGCCACCACGTCGTGGCCGAGCGCGCCGAGCGCGTCCGCGAGCACGGCGCGCAGCTCGGCGTTCCCCTCAACGATCAGTATTCGCCGTCCGTCCATCCGGGCAGATTATCCGCAAGCCTTGAAAATCAGGGAGGGCGCGAAAAGCTTGGTTCGCGAGATTTAAAAAAGCTTTCCGCCAACGCTGTACGACGAGGGCCAGCGCGGCGTTCCGCAATATAGCAGCAGACGGCGGCCGGTAGCCAGTAGACAGTAGAAAAGACCTTCGGCGGCGAATCGTCAGCGTGTCGGCGTTGGCGGCCGAGGCGCGGAGCGCCTACTGACTACTGACTACTGTCTACCGTCTACTTCTTTTGTTAGACTCGCGGCTCCCATGCGGGCTTCCGTCGAGAAAGAGGGTGGCGCGGGGGCGGCCGGCGAGCGCGCGGCGCGGGCCTACCGCTTCGCCGATCTGTCCGGCTACTCCTTCCGCGAGCGGCTTCTGATCCGCGCCGCAGACCTCGCCTTCTACCTCGTCATCGGCCTCGCGGGGCGCACCGCCCGCTTCCGCGTCGAGGGCCGGGAGCACTGGGAGGCGGCGCACGCCGGAGGCCCGCCCATCATGGCCTTCTGGCACGACCAGATTTTCCTCACGACCTACTACTTCCGCCGCCGCGGCATCGTCGTGATGACCTCGCAGAGCTTCGACGGCGAGTACATCGCGCGCTTCATCCAGCGCTTCGGCTACGGCGCGGCGCGCGGCTCCTCGACGCGCGGCGGCGTCGGCGCGCTCGTCGAGATGGCGCGGCTCGTGCGCGCGGGCCGCCCCGCCGGCTTCACCGCCGACGGCCCGCGCGGCCCGCGCCACGCCGCCAAGCCCGGCCCGCTCCTGCTCGCCAAGAAGACCGGCCGCCCCGTCCTCCCCTTCGCCGTCAACGCGGAAAAGTTCTGGACGCTGCCGAGCTGGGACAGGCTCCAAATCCCGCGCCCCTTCACCCGCGCGACGGTGCGCGTCGCCCCGCCCATCAGCGTCCCCCCGGACGCCGACGACCGCGCGCTCGAACAGAAGCGCGAAGAGCTGCAACGCGCGCTCGACGCGGTCAGCGGGGATTCGTGAGGCGCGGTTCCTGATCCGCGACGGAAGGGACAGGGCGGCCCGCCCGCGCCCGCGCGCCAAAAATCGCGCGCCAAAAATCCTCACCCGTGGCGCGGGCGCCGACTCTTGTAGTACGATGGCGGCCATTCCTCCGACAGCTTTGCGGGATTCAGACTTCAAACTGAGCAGGAGAGCCACATGATCAATCAGGAGCGCATTAAGAACCTGCTGCTCGAACTCGTCCAGATAGATTCGGTGTCGCGCGAGGAGCGCGAGGTGGCCGAGCGCGTCAGGCGGTACTGCGAGGAGATGGGGGCCGAGGTCTTCATCGACGACGCCGGCGAGAAGGTGGGCGGCAACACCGGCAACGTCATCGCGCGCTTCCCCGGCACCATCCCCTCGGCCGAACCCATCATGATGAGCGCGCACATGGACACGGTCGTCCCCGGCAAGGGCGTTAAGCCCGTCGTCGAGGGCGACATCATCCGCTCCGACGGCACGACCGTGCTCGGCGGCGACGACAAGTCGGGCGTCTCCGTCATCCTCGAAACGATCCGCTGCCTTCAGGAGCAGAACATCCCGCACGCGCCCATCGACGCCGTCTTCTCCATCTGCGAGGAGGTCGGGCTGCTCGGCGCCAAGAACGTCGACCTCTCGAAGATTCGCGCCCGCTACGGCATCGTCTTCGACTCGGACGACCCCGGCTTCCTCTTCACCAAAGGCCCCTCGTCGAACCACTTCGAGTTCAAAATCTACGGCCTCGAATCGCACGCCGGCGTCGCGCCCGAACTCGGCATCTCGGCCATCAGGATCGCGGCCGAGGGCATCGCCGCCATGAAGCTCGGCCGCATCGACGAGGAGACCACCGCCAACATCGGCGTCATACAGGGCGGCGCGGCCACCAACATCATCACCAACCTCGTCGCCCTCAAGGGCGAGGCCCGCTCGCTCGACGACGCCAAGCTCGACGCGCAGACGCGCCACATGATCGAGGCGCTCGAAGCGGCCGCCGCCAAGTACGAAGTCACCGTGGACGGCGTGACCACGAGGGGGCGCGTCGAGTCGCACGTCACGCGCGAGTACCACGCGATGGACGTGCCCGACGAGTCGCGCGTCGTCAGGCTGGTCAAGTCGGCCGCCGCGCGCATGGGCCTCGACGTGAAGACGCTCGCCTCGGGCGGCGGCTGCGACGCCAACATCTTCAACAAGCTCGGCATCGAGTGCGCCAACCTCGGCACCGGCATGCGCGCCATCCACACCGTCAAGGAGTGGCTCGACGTGAAGGACATGTACGCCTCGGCCGAGATGACCCTTGAGATCATGCGCCTCAACGGCGAGCAGGCGCAGCAGGCGGCGGGCAAGTGAGCCGCGGGCGGCGGCCAAGCGATGTCTGACGAGGCGGCACGGCAGGGCGGGGGGGCCGGCGGCCACCGGAGCGGGTACGTCGCTCTGGTGGGGCGGCCGAACGCGGGGAAGTCCACGCTGCTGAACCGGCTGGTGGGCGAGAAGATCGCGGCCGTCTCGAACAAGCCGCAGACGACCCGCCACCAGATTCGCGGCGTGATTACGCGGCCCGAGGGGCAGATGGTGCTGGTGGACACGCCGGGCGTCCACCAGCCCGGCTACCTGCTCAACCGGCGGATGATGGCCGCCGTCCACGACGCGCTCGAAGGCGTCGACCTCGTCTGCCTCATCCGCGACGCCTCGGCCCCGACCGGCAACGGCGACCGCTTCGTCCTCGACCTCGTCAAGCGCGCGGGCAAGCCGGCCCTCCTCCTCCTCAACAAGACCGACAAGCTCAAGGACAAGGCCGGGCTCCTGCCCCTCATCGAGTGGTACACGCGCGAGCACGAGTGGCAGGCGGTCGTCCCGCTCTCGGCCCGGCAGGGCGACATGCTCGACGTGTTCGCCGCCGAGGCCATCAAAAATCTGCCCGAGGGCGAACCCATCTTCGCCGAGGACGAGCTGACCGACCAGCCCCTGCGCGTGCTCGTCGCCGAGATGGTGCGCGAGAAAATCCTGCGCGTGACGGGCGAGGAGATTCCCTACGTGACGGCCGTCACGACCGAGCGCTACGAGGAGGTCTCGGACGAACTCTCGCGCATCTACTGCGCCGTCTACGTCGAGCGCCCCTCGCAGAAGAGCATCATCATCGGCAAGGGCGGCCAGCGCCTCAAGGAGATCGGCACGCAGGCCCGGCAGGACATCGAGCGCCTCGTCGGCCACCGCGTTTACCTCGAACTCTTCGTCAAGGTCGAGGCGGGCTGGCGCGACTCGCCCCGCACCCCGCGCTTTTTATGTGGTACGCACTAGACGTGACTTTGTCGGCGCGGGCGCGCGAGGCCGTGGAGTACGCGCTGATGGAGGCCGGGGCGCTGGGCACGGAGTTGGCGGAGGAGGGCGAAGGGCACGCGCGCGTGGCCGCCTACTTCGACGAGCCGCCCGCGGTCGAGCGCGTGCGCGACGCGCTGCTCGAAGCCCTGCGCGTCTACGGGCTGGAGTCTTCGGACGTGCGCGAGATGAAGTTGCGCGAGGTCGAGGGGCGCGACTGGCTGGCCGAGTGGAAGAAGAACTGGCGGCCGGTGGAGGTCGGCGAGCGATTCCTCGTCGCGCCGCCGTGGAGCGAGGTTGACGAGGGCGCCGGGCGCATCGTCCTGCGCGTCGAGCCGGGCATGGCCTTCGGCACGGGCACGCACGAGACGACGCGCCTGTGCCTCGCCGCGGTCGAGAAACATTTTCGCGGCGGGAGTTTTCTCGACGTGGGCACGGGGACGGGCATCCTCGCCATCGCGGCCGCCAAGCTCGACGCCGCGGCGCGCGTCGAGGCGTGCGACACGGACCCGCTGGCCGTCGGGGTCGCCGAGGAGAACGCGCGCCTCAACGGCGTCGCCGACCGCGTCGGCCTCCGCGTCGGCTCCGTGGACGAGGCGACGCGGCCGGCCGAAGTGACCTGCGCCAACCTGACGGCCGACGTTATCGTCCCGCTCCTGCCCGCCCTCGCCGCCTCCGCCCGCTCGCGCCTCATCCTCTCCGGCATCCTCGACGCGCAGGCCGACTGGGTGCTCACGCGCCTCGGCGAACTCGGCCTCGACGACTGCGAGGTGACGCGCGACGGCGAGTGGGTCGCCGTCACGATCCGCACGGGGCCGCGCCCGCCCGTCGAAGCGCCATGAATCTGACAGCGATTTTCGAGTCGTGGCACGTCGGTGACGGCAACTACCCGCCCCTGCGCAAAGGGCAACTGGTGAACCTGTCTTTCGAGCTTGAGCCGAGAGGGGTCGGGGAGGCTTCGGACGCCGACGCGGAAGAGTTGGACACGATGCGGGGGCAGCCCTTCGGCGAGGAGTTCTACGTCGTGGACTTCGACGGCGCGGGGCTGGAGCGGGCCTCTCTGCCGCGTACTTTTCTCGGCTGACTAACCTCTTCTTCAGGCGGATGACGCGCCGACGATTTTATGCCCCGCCCGCAGCCTTCGCGCCCGACGGCGCGGCGGTCGTGCTGTCGGCCGAGGAGTCGCGCCACCTGCGCGACGTGCTGCGGCTGCGGGCGGGCGACGAGGCGTTCGTCTTCGACGGCGAGGGGCGCGAGTTCGCGTGCGTCGTGGCGGAGGCGGGCGGGCGCAGAGGCGGCGAGGCGAGGCTCGGGGTGCGCGCGCCGGTCGAGCCGCAGAGGCCCGAGTCGCCGCTCGAACTGACGCTCGCCGTCGGGCTGCTCAAGGGCGAGAAGTTCGACCTCGTCGTGCAGAAGGCGACCGAGTTGGGCGTGAGCCGCGTCGTCCCGGTGGTGACGAAACGGGCCGACGTGCGCTTGCGCGACGAACGCGACGCCGCCGCGCGGGCCGAGCGCTGGCGCCGGCTCGCGCTCGAAGCCGCCAAGCAGTCGGGCCGCGCCCGCGTCCCCGCCGTCGAGACGCCCGCCGGCTTCGACGCCTTCATCTCGACCGAACCGCGCCCGCGCGAGTTGCGACTGCTCTTCTCCGAGCGCGGGGGCGCGGGCCTCGCCGCGGCCGCCGAAGCAATCCCGTCGCCGCCGGCCGGCGCCCGCGCGCTCGTCGGCCCCGAAGGCGGATGGGACGAGGCCGAGCTTGAGGCGGCCCGCGCCCGCGGCTGGCTCCTCGTCACCCTCGGCGGCCGCACGCTGCGCGCCGAGACCGCGGCCGTCGCCGTCGCCGCCCTGCTCCAACACCGCTTCGGGGATTTAACGTGAACGGGCGGCAGCCTCCGTGTACTGCGGGGGCAAATCTACAGAGTCGCCAACCTCCCGCTCGCGGCCGCGCGCGCTCTACGGATGGCTCTTCGACCTTTTTTAGCGGGGCGGTCACGCCTTTCCGGGGCGGGACGGGCTCTCTCTTGACGACCGCCTACTTCCCTTTGCCTTTTCCCTCCCGCTCGGCGCAGAATATCCGCACGCGAAAGCGCAAACGCGGCCGCGGCGCGCGACGTATAAACGGTCGTGGATGCTTTCGGCGGCGCGCGCGGCAGGATTTAAAGTCCGGGGCCGAAGACGAGTGCCTGACTCCGGACTTAAGACTCGGGACTCCGGACTTGATTTCAAGGAGTGAGCGATGAACCGGCAGAATTTCGTGGGTCACTTGGCTCTGGCGTTGATGTTCGTCGTGGCGGCGGCCTTCGTCGGGCAGATTCAGCGCTGGGAGTGGCGGCGCGACGCGCAGCCGCGCCCGGCCGTCGGGCAGAGGACGGCTGAGACTCGCGCGGGCTTCGTGTCGAGCCAACCGCGCGAGCCTGAAGTGCTCGTCCGCTTCCGCCCCGGCGTCTCGGCCGAGCGCATCCGCGCCCTCGTCGCGCGCCTGAACGACCGCGTCGAGGACGAGATCGAGTCGGTCGGCGGCCTCGTCGCCGTGGACGACTTCGACGGGGCGAGCGCCGCCGAGGTCGCCCGCGAGTACGAGGCGCTCCCCGAAGTCGAGTACGCGGAGCGCAACGAGATGATCGCCCTCGGCCCGCGGCCGTCGCGCGGCGACGCCGAGAGGTTCGCCTCCGCGCCGGCCGAGGGGCCGAACGACCCGCTCTTCGGCGAGCAGTGGGCGCTCATCAACCGCGGCGCCCGCGGCGGCAAAGACAAGGCCGACATCAACGCGCTCGGCGCGTGGGCGAAGACGCGCGGCAGCCGCGAGGTGGTCGTCGCCGTCCTCGACAGCGGCGTCGCTTACACGCACCCCGACCTCGCCGGCAACATCTGGCAGCGCCCCGCCTCGCTCCCGCCCTACGTGGACGACGAACTCGGCGAGGTGGACGACCTCCACGGCTTCAGCGCCGTGGACGATCTGCGCGACCCGATGGACGACAACGGCCACGGCACGCACTGCGCCGGCATCGTCGGCGCGGAGGGCGACAACCGGCTCGGCATCGCCGGCGTCAACTGGCAGGTCGAGATCATGCCGCTGAAGTTCATCGGCAAGGGCGGTTTCGGCTCGACGAAGGACGCCATCGAGGCGATCAACTACGTCATCCAGCGCAAACGCGACGGCGTCAACGTGCGCGTCATCTCGGCGAGCTGGGGCTCGCGCCAGAAGTCGAAGGCGCTCGAAGACGTGATCCGCAAGGCCGGCGAGGAGGACATCCTCTTCGTCGCCGCGGCCGGCAACAACGGCGAGGACGCCGACCGCCACCCACACTACCCCTCGAACTACGACCTGCCGAACGTCGTGAGCGTCGCCGCCATGAACCGCCGCGACGAGCTGGCCGGCTTCTCGAACTACGGCGCGAAGACCGTCCACCTCGCCGCGCCCGGCGCGGAGATTCTGAGCACTTGGCTCGGCGACGGCTTCGAGGAACACTCGGGCACTTCGATGGCGACGCCCGTCGTCTCCGGCGTCGCGGCCCTCGTGCTCGCCAACGAGCCGAACCTTTCCGTCAGGGAGTTGCGCCAGCGCCTCCTCGATTCGGTTGACAAGCTCGACACGCTGCGCGGCAAAGTCGTTTCCGGCGGCCGCGTCAACGCCGCCCGCGCCGTCGGGGCGGAATAAGTTTCGGGTCGCGGGCGTTGGCAAATGAAAGTGCCGGGCGGGGAGGTTAAGGCTCCCCGCCCGGCACTTTTGTTGTTAAGCGAATTCAAAACCCGCAGCCGCGCTCTTAGCGCGCGCGGACGTTCTCGGCGCGCAGGTTGTTCGTCACCGAGAAGACGCCGGGGACGCCGAGCACGCGCATGCGCGCGAGGTTGGCGTCGCCCTCGTTCGAGACCACGCCTTCGAGCGTCACGTGGCCGCGGTTGACGACGATGTGAATCGACGGGTTAGTCCCGCGCCCGTAGCGGAACAGCGGGCTGTTCCAGCCGAAGAGCGCGCGGTACGTCTCGCGGCGGATCGAGTCGTCGAAGCCGGAGAGCGGCAGCACCTCGATGTTGTTAACCACCCGCTCGACTCCGCGCAGGCGCGCCACCCGCCGCTCGGCGTCGCGGCGCGTGCTCGGCTGCACGACCTGACCCGACAAGACGACCGTCGAGCCTTGAACCGCGTACTCAAGGTTGTCGAAGACGCCGTACCACGGCAGCGTCACCAACTCCTTGCGCACCTTCTTCATCAACTGCTCGCCGCCCGCCGACTGCCGGGCCAAAGCGGGCGTCGCCGACGCCGCGATGACCACCGCGGCGAAGACCGCGACGATGCCATTCACGAGCTTTTTCATCTTCCTTTTCACCCCTGAAATCATAGCTTTTTCCACGTTTTTTAGATGACTCAACCCCGCCCCGAGTTGTCGCGCGCCGCCCCTCGTCACGCCCCGCGCCCTTTCGGTATGATGTGCGCGTGCCGGACGCGCAGACAGAGGCGGCGGTGGCGGCGCGCGAGGCCGAGCCGCCCTTCGCGCTCGCGCTCGACGTGGGCACGTCGAGCGTGCGCGCCGCCTTCTACGACGCCCGCGCCCGCGAGGTCTCGGGCACGCAGGCGCGGCTCGCGCGCGCCTTCTGCACGACGGCCGACGGCGGCTCGGAGGCGGACGCCGAAGAGTCCGTCCGGGCGGTCTTCGGCCTGATTGACCGAACCCTCGCCCGCGCCCCGTCGGAAGTCTCCGCGCGCGCCGCGCGGCTCGCCGTCTCGTGCTTCTGGCACAGCCTCGTCGGCCTCTCGCGCGAGGGGCGCGCCGTCACGCCCGTCTACGGCTGGGCCGACACGCGCGCCGCCGCGCAGGCCCGCGCGCTCGGCCGCGAGTTCGACGAGCGCGAGGCGCACGCGCGCACCGGCTGCCGCTTCCACCCGAGCTACTGGCCCGCCAAGCTGCTCTGGCTGCGCGACGAGCGCCCGCGCCCGTGGCGCGAGTCGGCGCGCTGGGTCTCCTTCGGCGAGCTGCTGGTCGAAAGGCTGTGCGGCGCGGCGCGCGCCTCCGTCTCGATGGCCTCGGGCACGGGCCTCTTCGACCAGCGCGCGCTCGACTGGGACGCGGGCCTCGTCTCCGCGCTCGGCCTCCGGCCCGAACAA
>DATMVI010000118.1:0-2266 GCA_035563275.1 Pyrinomonadaceae bacterium | reverse complement strand
CCCGTCCCCGAAGGCAGCACGCCCAACTCGGCGTCCGCGCCCGAGCGCAGCAGGCCGTCCGCGACTTCGGAGATCGTCCCGTCGCCCCCGCAGGCGACGACGAGCGCGCGGCCGGCGCGCGCCTCGCGCTCGGCGATGAGCGCCGCGTCGCCCGCCCGCTCGGTGAAGGCGACGGCGAACGGCCCGAAGTGGCGGCGCAGGTCGCTCGCCATCGCCGGCCACGCCTCGCCCGTCGCGCCCCGCGCGGAAGTCGGGTTGACGATGACGAGAGGGAGAGAAGACATTTTTAGGTCGGCGATGTTTGATTTCGGATTAAGTCGTCGGTCGTCAGTTAAGCCGGAGACCGGCGACCGGCGGCCCGCTTCCGACCGCAGCTCAAAGCCCCGAAATCAAAAATTTTCTTTGGCCCGCAACTCGAAACTCGAAACCTGTTCGAGCGCGCGCTGGGCGCGGTCTTGCTCGCCGAGTTCGGCGATCTTCGACATGACGAAGTCGGACAACTCCTTGTAGGTGCGCAGCGAATCGCGCCGGCCCTCGAAGCCGGAGAGGTCGAGCACGGGGCCGAAGCGGACGCGGACGGGTTCGCCGCCGCGCCAGTTGCCGAGGATTTGCCGCGGGAGGTCGTTGCCGAGGCCGGCGATGAAGACGGGGACGACCTGCGGGCGCGCCTCGCGGATGAGCCGGCCGACGCCGGGCTGCGGCCGCAGGAACGAGTAGGGGTCGGCCGACTTGTTGCGCGTGCCCTCGGGGTGGAAGCCGACGACATTGCCCGCGCCCTCGCGGCACAGGTGCGCGAGCAGCCGGAGCGAGAACTTGTCGAACTCGCGCTTCTCCGGCAGGGGGTTCTCGCCGCCCGCGAAGAAGGGGGGGTACATCGACCACCAGCCCATCACGAAGTTGACGAAGAGCCCGGCCGGCGAGTCGTAGAAGAAGCGGCCGCGCACGGGGAAGTAGAGTTGCTTGCGCCAGCGCGCGTGGCGGAAGAGCACCGTCGAGACGACGTACATGTCGAAGAACGAGCGGTGGTTGGCGACCAGCAGCAGCGGGCGCCCGCGCGCGGCCGCCTCGACGTGCTCCAGCCCCGAGACGCGCATCAGGTTGTAGGTCGCGAGGTGAATCCAGCCCGCGCCGAGGAGGCTCTGGCAGAACGTCCAGAAGCGCTTCCAGCGCCCGCGGTTCATCCGCCGCGTCAGCCGGAAGGCGAACCGCTCGAACCCGGAGAGCGCGGCCCACTCCTCGGGCGTCGGCTCCGGCTCGGCGGCGACAGCAGCTTGGCGAGTGTCCGTCGTTGACATGGCTCGGGTGCCGGGCGCCGGGTCACGGGCGGCGTGGGAGATCAACTCGTCTCCCCCGCCGCCCGTCGCCCGGCACCCGGCACCTGATTTTATTCTATCGAAAAATATTTCGCCTCTTCGTGGTGGACGATGATGGCGGAGGTCGACTGCTCGGGGACGAGTTGGTACTCGTCGCTGAGTTCCACGCCGATGCGCTCGGGCCGCAGCAACTCGAAGAGCTTGGTCTGGTCTTCGAGGTTCGGGCAGGCCGGGTAGCCGAAGCTGAAGCGCGAGCCCTGATAGCCCTGATGGAAGAGCTTCGGCAACTCCGCCGCGTCGCGGCCGGCGATGCCTAGTTCCTCGCGGATGCGCTTGTGCCAAAGCTCGGCCAGAGCCTCGGCCGACTCGACGCTGAGGCCGTGGAAGTAGAGGTAGTCGGCGTAGTTGTCCGAGCCGAACAACTCCAGCGCGTACTCGGTGGCGCGGCGGCCGACGGTGACGAGGTGGAAGGCGACCACGTCCACGCGGCCCGACTCCTTCGAGGCGAAATAGTCGGCGAGGCAGAGGCGCCGGCCCTCGGGCTGGCGCGGGAAGGTGAAGCGCACGCGCTCGGTGCGTTCGTCGTCGTGGTAGACGACGAGGTCGTTGCCCTCGGACTGGCAGGGGAAGTAGCCGTAGACGACGCGCGGCGTGAGCAGGGCTTCGCGCGCGGAACGCTCCTTCAGCTCGTCGTAGACGGGCCGGACTTTCTCGGCGACGAGGGCGCGGTACTCGTCGGCCGCGCGCCTGCCCTGCCTGAACTGCCACTGCCCCTTGAAGAGCGCCGTCTCGTTGACGAAGCCGAAGACCTCGGAGAGCGGCACGTCTTCGACGACGCGCGAGCCGTAGAAGGGCGCGCGCGGGACGGGCGCGTCGGGGTTCACGTCGGAGCGCCGCGTGTGCGCCGTGTCGCCCGCAGCGCGCGCGCGCCGGGACGCGCGCGGCGCGCGGAC
>DATMVI010000117.1:0-2218 GCA_035563275.1 Pyrinomonadaceae bacterium | reverse complement strand
GAGGCGGCCCCCGCGCTCTGGGGCGCGCTCGCCGGGGCCGGGGCGCGCCCCGCGGGCCGGGACGCGCTCGAAGTCCTGCGCGTCGAGGCGGGCGTCCCGCGCTACGGCGTGGACGCGGATGACTCGAACGTCGTCACCGAGGTGGTCGAAGAGGACGAGGCCGTCAGCTACACGAAGGGCTGCTACGTCGGGCAGGAGATCATCGCGCGCATACACTGGCGCGGCCACGTCGCCAAGCGGCTCGCGGGGTTGGTCTTCGCGCGCGAGGCCGAGCCGCCGGCCGACTCGCGCGTCCGCGAGTCCGGCGGCGCGCGCGAAGTGGGGCGCGTCACCTCGACGGCCTTCTCGCCGCGCCTGCGGCGCCAGATCGCGCTCTCCGTCATCAGGTACGACTTCCTCGCGCCCGGCACCGAGGTCAAAGTCTTCTCCGGCGGGGAAGAGTTCTGCGCGGCCCGCGTCGCCGCGCTGCCGTTCGTGCGCGGCGGCTGGTACGCCGAAGGGGAGTGAGCAAGCGATGAAGCCCGAGGACGCGTCGCCTCCGCCGGAGGCCGAGCCCGCCGCGGGCGGCGGCCTCACGCTCGAACACGCCGCGCTGGCCTACCGCATCATCCAGACGCTCCTGACGCACACCACCGTCACGCAAGACCTCGTCGCGCTGATGGCGCGCGTGCTCGACGAGGACGCTCAGGACGCGCTCGTCAACACGCCCCACTGGGCCGCCTACATGGACAGCCGCCGCGCGCTGGAGCAGGCGCGCGCCGACATCGAGAAGTTCGCCGAAGCGTGGACGCGCCTCGCCGGAGAATAAAAAGTTTAGAGTTTCGAGTCACGAGGTTCGAGTTAAAAGCAGAAGGAGGATGAGGGCCACGCCGACTCTCATCCTCCTTCTTTTGTCTTTAACTCGTAACTTTTTTAGAAGAGCGAGGGCTGGCGCTCCAGCTCGTCGGGCTCGACGACGGGCCGGCCGAGGAGGCGCTTGAGTTTGTTGGCGCTGGCCGGGGCGTGGCCCTCGTAGAAGTTGCTGAAGTAGGCGTAGACGCGGAGGCGGCGCTCTTCGAGCCGCCCGACGGCGCGCGACCAGAGGTCGAGGTTCGCGTCCATGTCGCGCTGCACGGCGTCGAAGCGCGTCAGGTCGCGCTCGCCCATCCAGCGCAGGTAGGCGAAGTCGGCCGCCTCCAGCACCCGCGCCGCCGCGCGCCACGCGCGCTCGCGCGTCACCCAGCGCCCCTCGACGAGCGCGAGCGTGACGCCGGGCCGGGCGGTCAGGGGCGCGAGCGAATCCTCCTCGAACCAGAAGGGGTCGCGCAGCTCGAAGGCGAAGCGGATGTCCGCCGGCAGGCGCGGCACGAAGTCGGCCAGCGCGCGCGCGTTCTCGGCCGTGGCCTCGAACTGCGGCGGCAACTGCACGAGCACGGCGGCCAGCTTCGGCCCGAGCCGCCGCGCGCGCGCGCAGAAGTCTTCGAGCGCCGCCGCGGCCCGAGGCCCGCGCAGGCGCTGCTCGTGCGTGATCTCCTGCGGCAGCTTGAGCGAGAAGGTGAAGCCGTCGGGCGTGCGCGCGGCCCACGCGTCCAGCGTCTGCCCGGCCGGCGCGGCGTAGAAGGTCGAGTCCACCTCGACGGTGTCGAAGGCGCGCGCGTAAACGTCGAGCATGCGGTCGGCGCGCGTCCCGCGCGGGTAGAAGACGGCGCGCGCCGCGGCGGCCGGCGTCACCCAGTCCTCGTAGTTCCAGCCCTGACACCCGACCCTAACGAGGGGATTTCCGATTTCCGATTTTTGGTTCGCGATCCTCCGCCTCCCGCGCCCCGACACCAACCGTCGGCCAATGGTTTTTTGTCTTCAACTGATGAGTTTAAAGCGCGCCTCAAAAATCCGAAATCAAAAGTTCCTACAGACGATGAGCTGGAGGACGCCGCGCAGGTGCGGCTCGACGCTCTCGACGCGGAGGCCGGCGCGGCGCGCCTCCTCGGCCGTGCGCCGGTTGAAGTGGTCTTCGAGAAGCGCGACCGTCAGGAGGTTGAGCGCGTCGAAGGCGTAGCCGAGCAGGCCCGGCGGCCGCACGTGCTCCAAGAGCGCCACCGTGCCGCCCGGCCGCACGACGCGGCGCAGCTCGGCGAAGGCGGCGGCCGGCGACTCGACCGAGCAGAAGACGAGCGTGGCGAGCGCGGCGTCGAAGGTCGCCCCCGCGAAGGGCAGCCGCTCGGCCTCGGCCTGCACGAGC
>DATMVI010000116.1:0-6809 GCA_035563275.1 Pyrinomonadaceae bacterium | reverse complement strand
GCGAGCAAGAGCATGAAGGGGGTGGCGCCCTCGCGCTCGGCGAGGCGTGCGGCGGCGCGCGAGGTCTCGGCGCTGAGGGCGAAGCGGTGGGTGGAGCCGCGGAAGGTCTGGACGGGCGGGCGGGGCCGGTCGGTGGGGAGTTCCAAAACGGGCGGCGCGCCCGACAGCCGCTCCCGCCAGTAGGCGAGCTGCGCTTCCAGCGCCTCGTCGGTGAGGTGCTTGCGCTGCCACGCGGCAAAGTCTGCGTACTGGATGGTCAGCTCCGCGAGCGGCGATTGCTCCCCGCGCGCGAAGGCCGCGTAGAGCGCCGAGAGTTCGCTGACGAGGATGCCGACCGACCAGCCGTCGGAGACGATGTGGTGCATGGTGACGAGCACCACGTGGTCGTCGTCCGCCAGCTTGATGAGCGACGAGCGGAAGAGCGGCCCGGCCGCGAGGTCGAAGGGTCGCTGCGCTTCTTCGGCCGCCAGCCTCCGCGCCTCCTCCTCGCGCTCCTCGACGGGCAACCGCGAGAGGTCGACCGCGTCGAGCTCGACGGGCGCGGGCGGGCTGATGACCTGCGCCGGGCGCCCGTCCACCGACGGGAAAGTCGTCCGCAGAGACTCGTGGCGGCGCACGACCTCCGTGAGCGCGCGGGCCAGCACCGCCCGGTCGAGTCTGCCCGTCAGCCGGAAGGCGGTCGGGATGTTGTAGGCCGTGCCGCCCGGCTCCATCTGGTCGATGAACCAGAGCCGCTGCTGCGCGAACGAGAGGGGGAACGAGCTGAGGCTGGTTCCCTTCTGCTTCAGACGCAGCGCCAGCAGTTCACGCCTCTCGGGCGAGATGGCGGCGATTCGTTGCATTAAGTCGCTCATTGGTTAGTCCCCGTGGCCGTCACTGACGGAAGTGGCCGAGCCTTTCGACGGCGCGACCGAGCCGCGCCGCCGCGTCGCGGATGCGCTCGTGGTCGCAGTTTGAGAAGTTGAGCCGCATGCAGTTTCTTCTGACGAGGCCCGCGCCGGAGCGGAAGGCGTGGCCGGGCACGAAGGCGACCCGCTCGGTCTCGACGGCGAGTTCGAGCAGCTCGCCCGTGTCGATGCCCTCGGGCAGCTCCACCCAGACGAAGAGGCCGCCGGGCGGCCGGTGCCACCGCGTCCCCGCCGGCATGTGCTCGCCGAGCGCGGCCAGCATCGTGTCGCGGCGCGCGGCGTACTCGCGCCGCAGCACGGGGAGGTGCTCTTCGAGGTGGCCGGTGGCGAGGTAGTTCGAGACGACGCGCTGCGAGAAGGAGGCCACGTCGAGGTCGCTCGCGTCCCTCGCGAGCGAAAGCTTCGGCGTCATCCACTCGGGCACGACCACCCACCCGACCCGCAGCGACGGGGCCAGAATCTTCGAGAGCGAGCCGACGTAGAAGACCCACTCGTCGTCGTGCCCGCGCAGCGGCGGCGGGGCCGGCGCGTCGTAGGAGAGGAAGCCGTAAACGTCGTCCTCGACCACCGGCACGCGGTAGCGCCTCGCCAGCCCGGCGAGGCGCGCGCGCTTCTCGGCGGCGAGGCTGACGCCGAGCGGGTTGTGCGCCTCGGTCATGGCGTAGATGAAGGCCGGCCGCGCGCCGCCCTCCAGCAGCGCCTCGACGGCGCCCACGTCGAGGCCGGTCTCAAGGTCCGTGGGGACGGTGAGGACGCGCGGCTCGAAGGGTTCGAGGACGATCTGCATGCCGGTGTAGCTGATCTCTTCGAGGACGACCTCGCCGCCCGGCTCGAGGAGCAGGCGCGCGAGCAGGGCCATCCCCTGCTGCGCCCCGGCCGTCAGGAAAATCTGCTCCTCGCGGCAGTCCACGCCGCGCCGCCGCATCAGCTCGGCCAACTGCCCGCGCAGCCGCCGGTAGGGCGGGCCGTACTGGAGCGAGAGCGCGTCGTCTTCGAGCGCGCGCCGCGCCGCCTCGCCGTAGGCTTCGCGCGGGAACAGCTCCGGCGCGGGCAGGCCGAGGGCGAGCGAGAGCAGGCCCGGCCGCGTCGTCAGAGACAGCATCCGGCGCAGCTCCGACTGCCCGGCCGCGCGCGTCCAGCGCGCCATCGCCTGCTCGGCGCCCGGCGGGGCGCCCGCCGGCAGAGTGACCGTTGACATCACATCACCTCAGAGGGTTTGCCGCAGGGCCTGCTCGCGCTCCATCGCCTCGAAGAGCGCCTTGATGTTGCCGCCGCCGAAGCCGACCGCGCCCTCGCGCTGGATGATCTCCCAGAAGACGGTCGGGCGGCTCTGCACGTGGCGCGTGAAGATTTGCAGGAGGTAGCCGTGGGCGTCGCGGTCGGCGAGGATGTTCAGCTCGCGCAGCTCGGCCTCGTCCTCGGCCAGCATCTTGCCGAGGCGCTTCTCCAGCAGGTCGTAGTAGGAGCCGGGCGTCTTGAGGAACTCGATGCCGTTGGCGCGCAGCGTCCGCACGGCGCGCGTGATGCTGTCGGTCGAGAGGGCGACGTGCTGCGCCCCGGCCCCGCCGTGGAAGGTGAGGTACTCGTCCACCTGCGAGCGGCGCTTGCCGCTGGCCGGCACGACGATGGGGAACTTCACGCTGCCGCCGCGGTTCTGCACCACCTTCGAGTTCATCGCGCTGTACTCGGTCTCGACCTCCTCCTCGTGCGTCTGCGCGAAGCCGAAGACCGTCTCGTAGAAGTCGACCCACCGGTCGAGCGTCCCGGCCTCGGCGCTGACGGCGACGTGGTCGATGGCGAGCAGGCCGGCGGGGGCGGCGGCCGGCGCGCGCTCGACCGGGCGGTAGGCGGGGAGGAACGGCCCCCCGAAGTCGGCCCGCTCGACGAAGGAGTGGACGGTGTCGCCGAAGGCCGCGACGCTCGCCCTGACGACGCGCCCCTGCTCGTCCTCCAGAGCCTCCGGCTCGGCGACGGGCCGCGCGCCGCGCGAGACGGCCGCCTCGAAGACCGCCTCGGCGTCGTCGACGGCGAAGGCGATGTCTTTGACGCTGTCGCCGTGGCGGTTGACGTGGGCCGCGACGGGGCCGTCCGGCGTCAGGCCGGAGGTGAGCAGCAGGCGCACGTCGTTCTGCCGGAGCGCGACCGAGAGCCGGTCGCGCTCGCCCGTCTCAAGGCCGGCGTAAGCGACCGGGGTGAAGCCGAAGGCCGTGCGGTAAAAGTGCGCGGCCTGCGGCACGTTGCCGACGTACAGCTCGATGTAGTCGATGCCCTTGAGTCGGACGGCCTCGCCCGCCTGCTGGCGTGTCACTTCCTGCTCGGTAATCATTGCGAATTCTCCTCTCCGGAAAACTTCCGCGTCGGACGCCCCGCACGCGGCGGGCGGCCGGCGGCGTCGAAGGTCGGGAAGGGGGCGACGGGGCGGACTGGCCGCCCGCGCCCTGTGCCCGGCGCGATTCACGGTTGAGCGGGTTGCTGCGGCCGCGGCCGCCCGCGGTCGATGAGAGGCGCGGGCGCGCGGCTGGTGAGCGGGGCCGGAGCGTATGACTACGCGGTGACTGTTCGGGTAACGTCGGCTGTCCGGCTAATCGCCGGCGGCGGGGCCGGTGGACGCGCCCTCGCCGGCCGCGCCCTCCTCGGCGAGCAGCGCCCGCACCTCGGCCTCGGAGAGCCCGTCGAGTTCGGCGAGGAGTTGGGCTACGTCCTGCTCGCCGCGCGGGAGGGCGGAGATGCCCGAAGGGGCGGCCGCGGGCCCGCCCTCGCCGCGGCGGCGGGCCACCTCGGCGGCGAGTTCGGCCACGGTCGGGGCCTCGAAGAGCCGGCGCAGCTCGACCTCGACGCGGAAGGCGTCGCGGACGCGGAGCATGATCTGCGTGGCGTGCAGCGAGTGGCCGCCGAGGTCGAAGAAGCTGTCGTGGACGCCGACGCGCTCCAGCCCGAGCACCTCGGCCCAGATGCCGGCCAGCCCCTCCTCGACCTCGTCGCGCGGCGCGACGAACTCACTCGACAGCTCCGGCCGGTCATACTCGGGCGGCGGCAGCGCGCCGCGGTCGAGCTTGTCGTGCGCGGTCATCGGCAGCCGCTCCAGCGTCACGAAGAAGGAGGGCAGCATGTATTCGGGGAGCTTGCCCTGAAGGAAGCGGCGCAGCTCGGCGGCCGGCGCGCGCTCGCCCGACGCCGGCAGCACGTAGGCGACGAGCCGGCTGTCGCCCGGCCGGTCTTCGCGCACCATCGCCACGGCCTCCCTCACCGCCGGGTGCTGCTTCAAAGCGCTCTCGACCTCGCTCAACTGGATGCGGTAACCGCGCACCTTAACTTGGTCGTCGGCCCGGCCGAGGAATTCGAGCTGGCCGTCGGGCGTCCACCGCGCGAGGTCTCCGGTGCGGTAAAAACGTTCGCCGTCGAGCGTGACGAACCGCTCGGCCGTCAGGGAGTCGCGCCGCAGGTAGCCGCGCGCCACGCCCGCCCCGCCCAGATAGATTTCGCCGGGGAGGCCGACCGGCGCGAGCTGCCCGTGCCGGTCGTAGATGCGGACGGTCGTGTTGGCGAGCGGACGGCCGATGAGGTGGCGGCGCATGGGCGCGTCGGACGGGGCGACGAAGTTGGTGCAGATGATGGTGGCCTCTGTCGGCCCGTACCCGATCCACACCTGCGCCTCGGTGAACGCCTCCTTAATCCTCAGCGGCAGGTCGAGCGGCACGAGGTCGCCGCCGACGAAGACGGCCCGCACGCCCGCGTAGCTCGCTTGCAGGCCGCGCTCTTTGACGTACTCGACGAAGTGGAGCATGAGGCTCGGCAGCATGTGGATGAAGGTGGCGCGTTCGAGCGCGGCGGCCAGCGCCGGCAAGTCCAGCACCCGCCCGCGCGGCAGGACGAGCGTCGTCCCGCCGACCAGCAGCGCGCTCAGCAGCTCGAAGGCGGCGATGTCGAAGGCGAAGGAGGCGATGGCCGGCACCACGTCGCGCGCCGTGAAGCCGTAGCGCTCCTGCGTGGCGAGCATCGTGTTGGTCAGGCCTCCGTGCTCGACCAGCACGCCCTTCGGCAGGCCGGTCGTCCCCGACGTGTAGATGACGTAGGCCAGATTCTCCGGCCCCGCCCCGCCGCGGACGTTCCCGCCGTCGTGCTTCGCGATCCGCGCCCACTCCTCGTCCACGCGCACCACCCGGCAGCCGTCGGCCGCCAGCCCCTCGTCAAGCCCCGCCTCGGTCAGCAGCACGCAGGCGCGGCTGTCTTCGAGCATGAAGGCGAGCCTTTCGCGCGGGTATTCGGGGTCGAGCGGGACGTAGGCGCCGCCCGCCTTCCAGACCGCCAGCGCCGCCAGCACCGTCGCGGGCGAGCGCCGCAGCAGCACACCGACGAGCGACTCGGGGCCGACGCCCAAGCTTTGCAGGTGGCGGGCGAGCCGGTTGGCCCTCGCGTTCAGCTCGCCGTAGGTCAGCCGCTCGCCCTCGTACTCGACGGCCACGGCGTCGGGCGTCCTCGCCGCCTGCCGCTCGATGAGTTCGTGCAGGCAGGCCCGCCCGTAGTCGGCCGCGTCCTCCCGCGCGTGGAGCAGGCGCCGGCGCTCGGCCTCGTCGAGCAGCGGCAACTCCGCGAGGGGCCGCGCGGGGTCGGCGGCCGCGCCCCCCAGCAGCGTGCGCCAGTGGCCCATCCAGCGCCGGACGGTGTCGGCCTCGAAGAGGTCTGTGCTGAAGTCGCAGTCGACGAGCAGGTCGTCGCCGGTCTCGACGACGTTGATGGTCAGGTCGAACTTGGTCGTCCCCGTCGGGTTCGAGACCAGCTCCGCGGTCAGGTCGGCGAAGCGGTAGGCGGCCCCGCCGCGGTCGAGGTTGAAGGCCACGGAGGCGAGCGGCGGGCGGCTGGCGTCGCGGGCGAGGTCGAGCCGTTCGAGCAGCGCGCCGAAGGAGAAGTCCTGATGCTCGTAGTCTTCGAGCACGGCGCGGCGCACGGCGGCGAGGTAGTCGGCGAACGGCTCCGCGCCGCGGGGCCGGCTGCGCACCGGCAGGAAGTTGACGCAGTGGCCGACGAGGTGCTCGTCGCGGGCGCTGGCCTGCGCGGCGGCCGGGATGCCGACGACGAGGTCGTCCTGCCCGCTCACCCGGTGCAGCAAGACCTTCAACGAAGTCAGCAGCGTGACGAAGAGGGTCGAGCCCCGCCGGCGGCTCAGGCCCTTGAGGTCGCCGTAGAGCTGCCCGCCGAAGGCGAAGCTCAGGCGCTCGCCGCGGTAGCCCCGGAGGGGCGGGCGGGGCCGGTCGGCGGGCAGCTCCAGCGCCGCCGGCGCGTCGGCGAACCGCTCGACCCAGTAAGCCTCCGAGTCGTGCCCGGCCGCGCACTGCTGCCGCCGCGCGAACTCGGAGAACTGGAGCGGCCCCCCGAGCGCGGCCGGGCGCCCCTCGCGCGCCGCCTCGTAGAGCGCCCTCAACTCGCGGAGGAGCACGCCGAAGGAGTTGCCGTCGGCGACGAGGTGGTGGGCCGTGATGACGAGCCAGTGCCGCTCGCCGCCGAGTTTGACGACGGCGAACCTGACGAGCGGGCCGCGCGCGAGGTCGAAGAGACGCCGCGCCTCCCCGGCGACGAGCGCGGCCGCCTCCGCCTCGCGCCGCCCCTCGTCGAGCGCCGAGAGGTCGTGCAGAGGGGCTTCGACCCGGAGCACGGGCGCGACGAACTGCGAGTCGCCGCCGGCGCTGAAGGTGGTGCGGAGCGCGTCGTGGCGGTCGACGAGCTGCTGGAGCGACGCCCGCATGGCCGTCAGGTCGAGCGCGCCCGTCAGGCGCAGCGTGACCGACTCGTTGTAGGCGCGCGAGGCGTCCTCGTTCATCTGCGCGGCGAGCCAGAGCTGCTTCTGCGCGTCGGTGAGCGGCGCGGCGTAGCCTGACTTGGCGCGGCCGTTGCCCGCGTGCGCGC
>DATMVI010000115.1:0-2915 GCA_035563275.1 Pyrinomonadaceae bacterium | reverse complement strand
GAGCTGGGGTCCTGGCGCGGGCCGAAGATGTTGAAGTAGCGGAGGCAGACCGTCTCGAACCGGTAGGTGCGCGTCCAGACCTGACAGTAATACTCGCCGACGAGTTTGGCCGCGGCGTAGGGGCTCAGGGGCTGCGGCGGCATCTCCTCGGTCTTCGGCAGCGTCGGCTGGTCGCCGTAGGCCGAGCTGGAGGCGGCGTAGACGAGGCGGCGCACGCCCGCCTCGCGCGCGGCCGCGAGCAGCGCGAAGGTCGCCTCGACGCACGCGCGATGCGTCTCGGCCGGGTTCTCGACCGAGCGCGGCACGGAGGGGATGGCCGCCTCGTGGAAGACGAGTTCCACGCCCGCGAGCGCCCGGCGCAGGGCCTCGGGGTCGTTCAGACTCCCGCGCACGAACTCGACGCGGCCGCCGATCTCCTCAAGGTTCTCGGCGTGGCCCGTCGAGAGGTCGTCGATGACGCGCACGCGCGCGCCGCTGCGCGCCACGGTCTCGGCGATGTGCGACCCGATGAAGCCCGCGCCGCCCGTGACCAGTACGATTCCGGAAAGAGGCATAAGAGGAGTGATGAATTAAAAGCCGCGGGTCGCGAATCGTCGAAGGGAGTTACCAGCCGCCGGCCGTCAGTCGTCAGTAAAGGTAGAAAAACTGATGACCGACGGCTGACGACTGACGGCTTCGATTACGATCCACGGCTCACGGCTTTTTCCGTTACCTTCCGACGCCGACGTAGTCGAAGCCGAGGGCGCGCATGGCGTCCGGCTCGTAGATGTTGCGGAGGTCGGCGATTCTGGGGGCGCGCATCAGGCTCTTGACGCGCTCCATGTTGAGCGCGCGGAACTGGTTCCACTCGGTGACGAAGACGAGCGCGTCGGCCCCCTGCACGGCCGCGTACTCGTCCTCGGCGTACTCGACGCCGCCGGGCAGCACGGCGCGCGCCTGCGGGACGGCCACGGGGTCGTAGGCCCGGACGCGCGCCCCGCGCTCGACCAGCGCCCTGACGATGTCGGCGGCCGGGGCCTCGCGCATGTCGTCGGTCTCCGGCTTGAAGGAGAGGCCGAGCACGGCGACGGTCTTGCCCTTGAGGTCGCCGACCAGCTTCTCGATCTTCGGGATCATCCGGTCGCGCTGGCGGCGGTTGACCTCGATCACCGACTCGACGATGAGGGCGTCGGCCCCGTACTCGCGCGCCACCGAGAGGAGCGCCGAGGTGTCCTTCGGGAAGCACGAGCCGCCGAAGCCGGGGCCCGGGTGGAGGAACTTCCTGCCGATGCGGTTGTCCATCCCGATGGCGCGCGCCACGTCGTGCACGTCGCAGCCGATGCGGTCGCAGAGGTTGGCGATCTCGTTGATGAAGGAAATCTTGGTGGCGAGGAAGGCGTTGGCCGCGTACTTCGTCAGCTCGGCCGCTTCGAGCGAGGTGAAGACGATGGGCGTCTCGATGAGGTAGAGCGGGCGGTAGAGGTCGCGCATGATGGCGGCGGCCGCCTCGTCGCGCGTGCCGATGACGACGCGGTCGGGCCGCATGAAGTCGTCGAGCGCCGCGCCCTCGCGCAGGAACTCCGGGTTCGAGACGACGCCGAAGTTGTGCCCCGCCGTCTGGTGCTCTTTGACGAGCCGCCGCAGGTGCTCGCCCGTGCCCACGGGGACGGTGGACTTGGTGACGATCACCTTGTAGCCGTTCATGTGGCGGGCGACCGAGCGGGCCGCCTCCTCGATGAAGCGGAGGTCGGCCGAGCCGTCCTCCTTCGGCGGCGTGCCGACGGCGAGGAAGATGACGAGCGCCTGCTCGACGGCCGTGCGGATGTCGGTGGTGAAGTGCAGGCGGCCGGCCTGCGTGTTCTTGGCGACGAGTTGGTCGAGGCCCGGCTCGTAGATGGGGATGCGACCCTCGGAGAGCTGGCGGATCTTTTCGGCGTCCACGTCCACGCAGGTGACGTTGACGCCGAACTCGGCAAAACAGGCCCCGGTGACTAACCCGACGTAGCCCGTTCCGATGACTGCGATGTGCATCTTTGCTTAGAGTGACCTTTCCGGCGGTGGGATCAGACGGCCGCGGCCGCGAAGCCAGATTATGGCAGACAAAAGCTTGCGGGTCACGCGGAGCAGGGCGCGCGTGACCCGCAAAGGGGTTCGATCTGGCTGTCCGGAACGCCGCGGCCGAAAGCCGGCGCGGGAAGTTTTAGCGGCTCGGGCTGATCACGATGGGGCCGTCACCGAACTCGAAGTCGTCGTCGCCGGAGGCGATGATGGCCGCCGCGACCGCGCCGCCCACGGCGAGGAGGAGGGCCGCCAGCGCGCCGCCGCCGATGCCTTCCATGTCAGGCGCCGCGAAGCGGGTGCAGCGCGTGCCCGGCGTGGCCTGACCGGCCGTGTCCTGATTGCCGGCGGCGATCTGCTTGACGCTCTCGCCGGCGCGCAGCTCAACGCGGCCCGACTGGGTCTGGACGAGCGTGTCGCCGCAGTCAACGTCAACGAGGAAGACGTTGGCCTGATTGACGTCGGCCACGGCCGCGCCGTCCTTGGTCGAGATGGTGGCGTTGACGCCCGTCGAAGACGAGACGCGGACGCGGCCCGCGCTGAGCATGCCGCTCACGCCCGAGTCCGTGAAGCTGAGCTTCAGGCTGGAGTTCGGCAGCAGCTCGACGCGGCCGAGTTTCCCGAGGCTGACGACGGCGCTGGAGTTCTGGCCGGTCGTAATCGTGCTGTCCGAGAAAACGGTCGCGCCCGAGATGGCGCTGGTGCCGTTGACCGAGACTTCACCGACCACGGACAGGTCTCCGGTCGGCCCCGCCTGCCCCTGCTGCGCGGCCAACGCGACCATCGACTGAACGCACAGGACGGCAATCGCCAAGGCCAGCGTGATGGGCTTACGGCCCCAAATTCTGCTGATCATTACTTCTCCTCCCGTAGGTGAA
>DATMVI010000114.1:0-2464 GCA_035563275.1 Pyrinomonadaceae bacterium | reverse complement strand
ATCGCGCCTCCGCGGCCGGGCCCGGCCGCTCGGGAAGTCGCCCGAAAAATTCCCGCCTCAGACTGTCACCGCCGGCCGCTCACAGGAAGCGATCCATCCCGTGCCAGAGGTGCTCGAAGATGAGCACCGAATGCTTGAAGGCCCGGCCGACGCGCTCCTGCTGCTCGGGCGTCGAGGCGAAGCGGCTCATCAGGTAGCGCGCGTTTGCGGCGTGCTGCTCTTCGAGCGTCGCGTCCCTTTCGCGCTCGCCGAAGTGCAGAGTCCAGAACATCAGGGCCTTCTCGTCGAGTTCGTAGTGGTCGCGCAGCCCGGCGTAGACGAGCCGGCCCCACTCGGCCGCGGGGCCTTCGATGGCGAAGCCGAAGCCGGCGATGGCCTCGTCGAAGGGGCCGCGCAGGAAGCGTTCGAGCGTGTACATCGCGCCGAGCGTCGAGGGCAGCGGGACGTGGCCGTCGAGCTCCTCCTCCGTCACGCCCGTGCCGAGCGTGAAGTCGCGGAAGAGCGCGGGGTGCGGCGGCGTGCCGAGCAGGCCGGCCTCGCTGGCGAAGTTCTCCAGCGCCACCCGGTACGAAGTCTCGTCCGGCGCGTTCGAGACCAGCGCCGCGATGGGCCGCAGCGAGATGGCCGAGTAGGCGCAGACCTCTTTGGCGAAGCCTTGCAGCGCCCTGCGCGAAGCCGCCCCGCCGGCGATCGCCTGAATGATGCGGCTGTCCTTCGGGTGGTGCTGTTGCAGGAAGCTCCGCAGTCCGGCCATGAACTGCTCGGCGGGTTGGGCCTCGTCGGCCTTCTTGAGTTGCGTCGCCATCTGAAGACACTCCTTTGCCCCGCGCGGCGAAAGCCCGCGCGCAATGCTCCCCTGCGAACGATTGAGGCGGACGGCGGCCGCGCCCGTCACGGTTGCACCGTAGCGGGAACGCGGCGGCGGGACTTCTCCTAAATTGCGGTTCTCGGCCGGTGGGATTGAGGCGCGAAGGCCGGCGCGGCGAACACGGGCGGTCACCCGCTCAAAGGCGAGCGGCGGGAGGGAGGTTCCTACTTGAAAGGGTTGCGCTGGGGCGCTTCGTCGTGCGAGACGGTGTGGAGCAGGCCGCGCACCAGCACGTTGAGCGCGGGGATGCGGTGGCGTATCAGGACGCGCATGGGCGCGGGGCGCGCGCCGAGCCGGGCCTTCGGTTCGAGCGCCGTGCGGCCGAGCGAGAGCCTCCGGCAGCCGAGCCGGATGGCGTCTGCGACCACGGCCTGAAGCAGCCGGAAGTAGACGGGGAACTCGGCGTTGGCCGCGCGGTCGAAGCCGATGTAGTAGCCGACGGCCTGCTCGCCGTCGCGCACCGTCGTGACGAAGCCGAGGAGCTGGTCGTCGCGCCTGACGACGGCGCAGCGCAGCGCATCGCCGAGCCGCGCCGCCAGCGTCGGGATGAACTCGGGCCTGAGCGTCACCAGCCGCAGCCGCGCGCCGAGATGCGTCTGCATGTAGAGGCCGTGCAGCTCCGCGGCGCGCGATTCCACGTCGCGCAGCTCTTCGACCACGCACCCGGCCGCCGCCACGTCCTTCTCGATCTGCCTCGCGACCTTGCGGTACCTCGACGTGAGGCTGGCGAGGTAGTCGTCGTAGTTGCGCCAGCCCGCCGGGAACTCCATGACCATGTCGGGGTCGGTTTCGAGCGCGCGGTAGGAGAACTGCGACAGGGCCTCGGCGGCCCCGGCGTGCTCGTCCGAGATGTCCTTGACCATGACGAGGTCGGCGTCGCCCGAGAGCTTGTCGGCGCGCCGCAGGCGGTAGAGCGCCTCGGCCACCGCCGGCCACAGCGCCGAGGGGTCTTCGCCGGGCGCGAAGGCCACGCCGTGCATCCCCCACGAGAGGAGGTTGCCGCAGACGAGCAGCCGCTCGCGCACGCGCTCCAGCGGCGCGGCCAGCTTCGCGCGTTGCGTGGCCTTGCGCACGCGCGCGGCCGAGACCGTGACGCACTGGCCCGCCACGGCCGCCACGGCCTCGCGCCCGCGGAAGATCATGGCGTAACGCTGGCGCATGTTCTCCGGCCCGGCCTCTTCGAGGACGCGCAGGTATGGCCGCGAGAGGAAGAGCGAGTGGGGCGCGGTCAGGGCGTCCCAGCGCGCGCCGTCGAGGTAGTCAACGCCGTCGGCGAGCGCGAATCCGAAGCCGGTCGGGCGGTGGCGCGCGCGGTGGCCCTCGCGCAGCCGGCGCGCTCTGTTCACCAGCCCCTTGAGAGGTTTGATGTCAGGCATATATGATTACCGCGTCAGACGGAACGGGTCGCCGCCCGCTTCGGCCACGGCCCGCCGCGGCGCGCCGGGCATCCGGGGCTCGCCGCTCGCCGCGGGGCCTCAAACGATTTCGCAGGAAGCGCCGGCCTCGACCCTCCCACGTTAACCCCCCCGCCGGAGGCGCCGACTATTATGACTCGCGTCGCAGCCTTTGTCCTGTCTCTCGTCGTGTCGCCGCTCG